>JAUIHC010000327.1 GCA_030432455.1 Phycisphaerae bacterium
GTCCACCGCAACTCGAAGGTCGCGAGGTCGAACGCCCGCGTCCCGCGGTACCCGGTCGCCAGCACCATCGCGGGCCGGTCGCCCCGGCCCGGGACGATGTCCACCGAGATGACATCGCCCGGCTTGCCTGTGAGGACGACGTCGGAGTCGTCGCTCAACGCCGAGAGCCAGTCGTACTCCCATCCCCGCTCCTGCTCGGGCACCGCATCGAGATGCCGTGCGAGACTTCCCATGTCGCCCCGATCCAGCGCCGCCGCGCCAGCCGCGATCGACGATCGCATCACCGCCTGGTCGGCGCGGATGCGGAGCGCGGACTCGCGATCGAGCATCACCGCGAGCACCATGATCGTCGCGGCGACGGCCACGAGCGCCACCCCTCCGAGCATCGCGGGCAGCGGTCGGCGACGTGCCAGTCGAAGCCCACGGACGACGGTCGAGAGGGGACGGGCCTGCACCGGCAGTCCCTCGAGCCACGCGTCGAGATCGGCGTCGAGCGCCTCGATCGTGCTGTACCGCCGAGCGGGCGACTTCTCGAGCGCCTTCTGCACGATGCCGTCGAGATCGCGGTCGATCGAACGATCGAGTCGCCGCAACGATCCGACCTCGACCTCGCGGATGCGCCGGGCCGCCTCGACGAACGAGCACCCTGCGATCTCGTACGGCATGCGGCCCGTCAGCAGTAGATGAATCACCACGCCCATGGCGTAGACATCGGTGCCGACGTCCACCGCGTCCGGATCGCCGTCGAGCTGCTCGGGAGCCATGAACGGGACCGTGCCGATCACCTGACCGGGAATGGTCGCGGTCAGACCCCCGACCGGCCCCGACGCCTGACGGGCGATGCCGAAGTCGATCACCCGGACGCGACCCTTCCCGTCCACGAGGATGTTGGCGGGCTTGAGATCGCGATGAATGACGCCGCGACGATGCGCCGCCGCGACGCCGGCGACCGCCTCCCGCACCAGCGAGATGCGTCCGCGCAGATCGAGTCCGCGATCCTGCGCATGCGCCGTGATCGTCCGCGCGTTCGCGACATACTCCATCGCCAGCCACGGCGTGTCCACGCCGTCCACGACGAGACTGCCCGAGTCGTACACCCGCGCGATGGTGGGATGATCGAGCCGCCCCGCGATCTCGATCTCCCGCTCGAAGCGCCGCTTCGCCCGCCGTCCGCCGATCGCATGGCGGAGCACCTTCACCGCGACGGTGCGCCGCGGGCGGTCCTGCGTCGCCTCGAAGACCGCGGCCGTACCCCCGATCCCGACGAGCCGCTCCAGCGTGAACCCGCCGAGACGGCAGCCCAGCAGACGCTCGGGGCGATCGTCGTCGGGGCCGTCCTCGGACCCGGCGTCGAGCCGGGTCGCGTCCACGAAGGCGAGCAGACCTCGGACCTCGTCCACGAGCTCGTCGTCGAGACCGTCGCGGTCGGCCGCCGCCCGCAGCGCCTCGGTCCGCGCGTCGGCCTCGATCCCGAGGATCTCGTCGAAGAGCGCCCGCATCCGATGCCCGCGGCCGTCCGGACCCTCGCCGATGGAGGATCCTCCCCCGCGCTTCGCGGGATCACCGCCGGAGTCACGGTCGTTGATCACCCATCCGTCTCCGAGAGCCGCCGCTGCAGATACGCCTTCGCGAATCGCCAGTCGAGCTGGACCTTGCGGACCGAACACTCGAGGATGTCCGCCACCTGCTGGGAGTTCAGCCCGACAAGCCAGCGAAGCCTCGCCACCTCGGCGGCCGTGGCGTCGATCTCGGCGAGATCCTGCAACGCCGCCACCAGCCCGTCGGACGCGGCGCGGGTCGCATGGTCGTAGTCGGCGAGCTCGCCCGCGAAGACCGAGAGCGACACCGGCGTCGCCCCCCCGCCGCGCTTGAGGGTCCGACGCTCGCGGGCGTGGTCGATGAGGAATCGCTCCATCGCGCGCAGCGCCGCGCCGAAGAAGTGCCGTCGGTTGTCCCACCGCGTGGGTGAGTCGCCGTTGAGTCGAAGGAAGACCTCGTGCACGACCTGCGTCGGCTCGAGCCCGGCCTGCGACGACTCCCGGGCGACGGACCGACGAGCCATCGCACGGAGGTCCTCGTACACCGCCTCCCAGAGCTGGCGCGACGCGGGGCCGTCCCCGGCGAACGCCGCGTTCAAGATGACCGTGAGCGCCGCCTCCTCCGGCGACGGCTCCTTCGTCGAGTCGTCCATGGGCACAAGGTAGCAATCAGATCACCGACAAAAACCGCCATTCCAGATGAAGGCTGCGCGTTCTCGAACGACGACCGCATGAAAAGCGACGGTCAACGCCGTGGCAGGCTCGGCGTGTTGACCACCGAAACGCCACAACCGACGAGGAGAGACCTCCATGCGTTTGACGCCCATGATCGTGACGCTCGCCATCGCACCGGGCGCGGCCACGCTCGCCGCCGACACGCTCCACGTTCCCGCCGATCACCCCTCGATCCAGGCCGCGATCGACGCCGCGACCGATGGTGACACCATCTTCGTGTCGCCGGGGACATGGATCGAACGCCTCGACCTCGCTGGCAAGGACCTGACGATTCGCGGGGACGGCGCGGCACACGAGGTCGTGCTCCGCTCGCCGGACGGCGGGACGATGCTCGAACTCGACGGCGACACGCCGCCGACGCCGATCTTCGCCGATCTCACCTTCACCGGAGGCGTGGATGCGACGCTGATTCGCGTCGGACGCGGCAGCCCTCGATTCGAGCGATGCCTCTTTCGTGACAATCTGCGGCAGGCCTTCACGGAGTCCGGTTCCTGCAGCGACACGGACGGATCGACGTTCGCGGACTGCCTGTTCATCGACAACGAGGAGCCGAACGGCGGCGCGGTTCGCGTGAACCAGTCGAACTCGCAGTTCGTTCGCTGCGCATTCGTGGACAACGCCGCCACCGGATCGACCAGCGGCGTCAATGCGGGCGGCGCGTTGTACATCGATGACTGGACCTGCGGGACGCATCGCGTGGTCATGCAGGACTGCTGGTTCGAGGGGAATTCCGCGGTCTGGGGAGGCGTGATCTACGTGCAGGGTCTCTACCCCGCCGCCACCTTCCAGCTCGATGTCGAGAACTGCATCTTCCGCGACAACTCCGCAAGCCAGGGACGATCGATCTGGTCCTGGTACACGACCCTCCGGGTGACGGACTCGTCGTTCTGCGGCGGTGGCGACCAGATTCGGAACAGCTGGACCGATCTGGGCGGCAACGCCTTCTCCAACTCCTGCGAATCGTCCGAGCTCGACGACTGCGACGGCGACCGCGTCCCCGACAGCCTCGCGATCAACCTCGGTCTCGCCGACGACTGCAACGGCGACGGGCGGCCCGACGCCTGCACCGCGGGCGACCCGAAGATCGATGCCGACGGCGACGGCATCCCCGACGTCTGCCAGACCCCGCCCTGCATCGCCGATCTCTCCGGCAATGGCCTCGTCGACGGCGGCGACCTCGGCATCTGGCTGGCCCTGGCGGGCAACGACTGCCAGTCCGATCCCGGCTGCCCCGCGGATCTGAACGGCGACGGCATCATCGACGGTGCCGACATCGGCGTGATCCTCGGGGCGTGGGGCCCGTGTCCGGACTGACCGAATCCGATCGTCATCCGCCTCCCCGGCCCGTGGCACAATGCGACCATGAACGAAGCATGGTCGTGGAATGTGCTGCGGGCCGGCGGTCTGCACCTGGACGGCGGCGGGATGTTCGGGATCATCCCGAAGTCGATGTGGTCGTCGTGGGTCGAGCCCGACGACGCCAATCGCATTCCGCTCGAGACCAACTGCCTGCTGCTTCGCCGGGGCGATCGCACGGTGCTGGTCGAGACCGGCTGCGGTGACAAGTGGAGCGAGAAGGAGCGTGCGATCTACGGGCTCGACGGTCGCACCGTGGTGGACGCCCTCCGCGAGCACGGCGTCGATCCCGCATCGATCGAGACCGTGATCGTGACGCACCTGCACTTCGATCATGCGGGCGGACTCACCACCCTCGACG
>JAUIHC010000328.1 GCA_030432455.1 Phycisphaerae bacterium
ATACGGCTCGTCCACCGATCCGATGTACGCGTAGACCCCGCGATCGAGGAATCGCCCCCCGACGGTGTTCACGTCGTCCGGTCGCTGCAGGCTGAACGAGTGGACCATCGACAGGGCCATCGGATGACTCGAGAACGGCACGTGCGTCGGACGGACCTTCTCGTTGCCGAAGAGATGGAACTCGGGCGGGTTGCCGTGCGAGTTCAGGAAGAGCACGTCGGCGGGAATCCCGCCCCGCAACAGCTTGTCCCACGACTCGCGATCCGCCTCCTCGTCGTCGAAGTAGAGCGACGCATAGCCTCGCTCCGCGGCCCACGCCGCGCACGACTCGACCCCGAAGGTCGCCCAGTCGCCGTTCTTCGGATAGCCCGACACGAACCAGAGGTTGCGGCGGTCGAGGAAGATCGACGACATGGCCGTGTTCGCGGCCCGGGCCTCGTCGCCCCAGATCCAACCGGCATACGCCCAGCGTTCGCCATCGTCGCCGCGACAGAGCGCATCGGTCGTGGCGAACGGGCCGTCGGGCCGGTCGGTGGGCCGCACCTTCGGCACCACGGCACCGGCGGGTGGCCGATACCGCACCCTCCCCGGCAGTTCCCGACAGATCGCGACCGCATCGAGCAGATCGCCGAGCCCATCCCATTCGTACCCACCCGGTGGCTGGACCGCATCGGGATCGGCCGCCGCGATCGCGGATCGCACGGCATCGCTCGATCGTCGCGCGATGTCGGCCGCCGCCGACCGGAGTCTGGTCTCCAGTGCCCCGAGCATCGGCTCGTCCATGATCTCGTTGGCGTCGCCGAGGTTCTCGTCGATGAAGACGAGCGGGACGCCCCGCGCCGCGGCGATCGCGACCGCCGCGGGCCATGCCGGATCACCCGGACTGGTGACCGCGAACCCGGGCGGCTCCCAACGGATCTCCGCGAACCGTTCGAGCACCGGCTGATCGGGACGGCCGCCCCACGATGCCCGAATCGCCTGCAGCATCCGAACCTTGCGACGGTCGGCGTCGGCGGGGAGTCGCCGGTCGGTGGCGGGAACCCGAACGATCTCCTCGGGCCGGAACCCTCGAATGAACGCGGCGGCGTGGGGATCCGATTCAAAGAGCACCGGCCATTGCCCCGCCGGCGACCATCGGGCCATCTCGTCGAGCCAGGTGTCGGCATCGGGAACGAGCACCACCCGAGACACCACGGGCCGGTTCTGCTGACAGAGGTTCAATCGCGCCCCGAGCATCACCGGCCACGGGATGTCCTGCGCAGCGGGGGGCGGCGCGGACTGGGCGAGGGCCGCGGTGGCGAACACGAGCGGAAGAATGGTGGAGAGGATCGGGTTGGGCACGGGATCGGTGATGGTGGTGGTGGTCAGGTGGGGATGGTGTAGGCGGTGGCGAGGGTTTGGAACGCCTCGATCTGGTGGTCGATCCAGGTCTGGTCGTGGCCGAGTTCCGTGGCCAGGATCCGCGCGGCCTGCGGCGCGAGCTCGGAGGCGGCTCGCGCATCGAGCAGCAGGCATCGCGTGCGTCGGCTCAGGGCGTCGTCGAGGTCGTTCGCCATCTCGTGTCGGGCGGCGAAGACGATGTCGGCGCCGGTGTAGGGCAGTTCCGCGTGCAGAGGGGCGGCGAGGGCCGCGTCGGAAGCGGCGATCTCCGACACGATCGCCGCGTCGGCGCCGTACATCCGATGCGGATCGTGCTCGGGAAGGGCCGGGTCGTCGCGGTCGAGCGCCCCATGCACGCGCAGTGTCTCGGTGACGCAGGGACGGTCATCGAGTCCGCCGACCGCGACGACATGCTTCATCGTGTCCTCGGCCATCTTCCGATACGTCGTCCACTTGCCCCCGACGATCGTCACCACGCCCGATCCCGAGACGAACACCTCGTGATTGCGGCTGATCGACTTCGTCGGCCCGCCGGTCCCGCCGGGGTGCACCAGCGGGCGGAGACCTGCGAAGACGCTCTTCACATCGGCCGCGGTCGGATCCTTCGCGAGATAGCGATTGGCGTTGCGAAGGATGAACTCGATCTCCTCCGGAAGCGCCCGGGGTTCGATCTCTGCGGCCTTCATCGGCGTGTCGGTCGTGCCGACCACGACCCGATGATGCCACGGAATCACGAAGAGCACGCGACCGTCGTCGGTGTGCGGCACCATGATCGCGGTGTCGGAGGGTTGGAAGCTCCGATCCAGCACCAGATGCACGCCCTGCGCCGGCTCGATGACGCGATCGACCTCGGGCTCGTCCATCCGACGGACCTCGTCGGCGAAGACTCCGCAGGCGTTCACCACCACCCGCGCCCGGATCTCGAACTCGTCGCCGGAGACCTCGTCCCGCACGATCGCCCCCGTGCAGGTCGTGATGTCCTTCCGCAGACCGACGACCCGGATGCGATTCGCGACCACCGCCCCATGATCGGCGGCGGTCAGGGCGAGCGAGATGGCGAGCCGTGAGTCGTCGAACTGACCATCGTGGTATCGAACCCCGCCCTTGAGATCCGCCTGCTCGACGTTGGGGATCTCCTCGACCACCTGCGCCGCCGAGAGCATGCGGCTCGGGGCCAGGTTCATGCGGCCCGCGAGCAGGTCGTACGCCTTGAGCCCCGCCCCGTAGAACGGTCCCTCCCACCACTTGTACTGCGGCACGATGAACGGGAGGTTGCGGACGATGTGCGGGGCGTTGCGGTACAGCAGCCCCCGCTCGCGGAGCGCCTCGGTGACCAGCGCAATGTCGAGCTGCTCCAGATACCGCACGCCCCCGTGCACGAGCTTCGTGCTCCGGCTGCTCGTTCCCTTGGCGAAGTCCGACGCCTCGACGAGCGCGGTGCGGTAGCCGCGACTCGCGGCATCGACCGCCACGCCCAGCCCGGTCGCGCCACCACCGACCACCAGCACGTCGAAGCGATCGTCCTTGAGACGGGCCAGCATCTCCTCACGCCGGAAGGCGGTCGGTGCGGTCATCGGTCGTCCTCCGTCCACGCCAGCGTCCGCTCGACGGCCTTTCGCCACCAGCGGACGAGACGCTCGCGCTCGCCGCCCTCCATCCGCGGCTCGAAGACGCGATCGACCGATCGATGCGACTCCAGTTCATCGACCGACTTCCAGAGACCGACGCCGAGCCCGGCGAGATACGCCGCGCCGGCGGCCGTCGATTCGACCATCGACGGACGCTGCACCGGCACGCCGAGGATGTCGGACTGGAACTGCATGAGCAGGTCGCTGGCGCACGCCCCGCCGTCCACCCGGAGCTGCTCGATCGCGATGCCGCTGTCGGCGACCATGCAGTCGAGGATGTCGCGGGTCGAGTACGCGAGACTCCGCAGGGTCGCCAGCGCGATGTGCGCGTCGCTCGACCCGCGGGTCAGTCCGAGGATCGCGCCGCGAGCCCGGGGATCCCAATGCGGGGCTCCGAGACCGGCGAACGCGGGGACCACGAAGACGCCGTCGGTGTCGGCGACGCGGGCCGCGAGTTCGTTCACCTCCGGGGCCGAGCGGATGATCTTCAGTCCGTCCCGCAGCCACTGGATGGCCGCCCCGGCGATGAAGACGCTGCCTTCGAGGGCGTACTCCAACGGGCCGTCGCCGAGACGCCACGCGACGGTCGTGAGCATGCGGGAGGGGCTGTCCTTGGGCGCGGTCCCGGTGTGCATCAGCATGAAGCACCCGGTGCCGTAGGTGTTCTTCGCCATGCCGTCGCGGGTGCAGAGCTGGCCGAAGAGCGCCGCCTGCTGATCGCCCGCGATGCCCGCGATCGGGATCGCGGCGCCGAAGACATCCGCATCGCAGTCGGCGATCGGGCCGCTGGAGGTCACCACCTCGGGCAGGATCTCCCGCGGGACGTCGAAGAGCCGAAGCATCTCCTCGTCCCAGTCGGCGGTGTGGATGTTCCAGAGCAGGGTGCGGCAGGCGTTGCTCGCGTCGGTCGCGTGCACGCGACCGCCGGTCAGCTTCCAGACGAGCCAGGTGTCGATGGTGCCGA
>JAUIHC010000329.1 GCA_030432455.1 Phycisphaerae bacterium
GCACCTCGCGGGCGAAGCGGTCTCGAAAGCCGAGCGGGAGCGTCCGGTCCTGGACGAACGGGTCGGCGAGGTCGTCCACCCGACCCGAGGCGTCCTCCACGGTCGGAGACGGGTTCCACATCTCAAGGATCCGGTCACGTCTGGCCTCGAGTTCGGCGAGCAGGGCGTCGATCGACGGGCCGAGACCCGCGATCGCCTCGGGCGGAATCCGGATCGCCTCCGCCAGTTCCTCGGGCGTGAAGCGCCGCCGCGATCCGGTCGCGAGCAGACGGTCGCCGAGGGCCCCGAGCCCGTCCGGCGGCGGTGCCGTCGGGGGCGGGAACCTGACCGGGTCGTAGCCGCGGTAGGTGTGGACGATGCCGCCGAGCGTGCGATGTTCCGGCGGATCGGTCACCGATCGGTCTCGTAGATGGTGCGTCCGAATCGCTCGCTGCGCGAGATGCGGTCGGTCGCGTGGAGACCCGCGAGCAGGAACTCGACACAGGAGGCCCGGACCGCCGGATCGCCCGCCGGATTCACCTCGCGGGCCCGAGGCCAGAGATCGGGAATGCGTTCCATGATCGCCGGGTACGCCGACGACGGCACGAGGTCGCCGACCTCGATCCGGACCCCCTCGCCGAACGCCTGGGCGATCGACTCGAGCCCGTCCTCATCGACGAGTTCGCGGAAGACGGTCGCCACCGCTTCCGCGATCAGCGCCTCGAGCACCCGCCGCTCGTCCATCTGATGACTGCCCATGAGATCGAGTTCGAGCTTGCCCGCCGCCGTCGCGTGCAGGTGCGCGAGATCCGAGATTCGCGGCACCGCGGGAGACTCCCCCAGCACGATGCCTCGTCGCCGGGCCGACGCGACCATCGCCCGCCAGTTCGCAGTGGCGAACCGGGCGCTGACCCCGCTCTCGTGATCGACATAGGGCGATCGTCTCGCCGCGACCGAGATCTCCTCGACCACCGCGTCCATGAAGGGCGGCACCACCACCGGATGCGGGCCTCCAAGGTCGATTCCCGCCTCCTGCCGGGTGATCCCGATGCCGGTGTCGCGATCGGTCGGATAGTGCGTGCGGATCGTGCTTCCGATGCGGTCCTTCAACTGCGGAATGACCTTGCCCGACCGGTTGAAGGTCGACGGATTCGCACTGAAGACCAGCGCGACGTCGAGTTCGAAGCTGACCGGATACCCGCGGATCTGGACGTCTCGTTCCTCAAGGATGTTGAACAGTCCGGTCTGCACGAGCTCGTCGAGGTCGGGCAGCTCGTTCATCGCGAAGATCCCGCGGTGCATGCGGGGCACGAGGCCGAAGTGGATCGCCTCCTCGTCCCCGAGGCTCGCCCCGCCGACGACCCGGGCGGGGTCGATCTCGCCGATCACGTCGGCGAACTTCGTGCCGGGGGCGAGACGCTCGGCGTAGCGGTCGTCCCGGTGCCACCACGCGATCGGAACCTGCTCGGGGCCGTGGTCGCGGACGAGCCTCTGCCCGGCACCGGTGATCGGCCGCTCGGGATCCTCGTGCACCGGGCATCCGGGGATGTCGAGGTACGGGATCCACTCGTCGAGGAACCGCGGGAGCATCCGCATCAGGCGGCTCTTGGCCTGCCCCTTCTCGCCGAGGAAGAGCATGTCGTGACCGGCGAGCACCGCCAGCACGATCTCGGGCACCACGGTGTTCTCGTAGCCGACGACGCCGGGGAAGAGATCGTCTCCCCGCTCGAGCGCCGCGGTCAGGTTGTCACGCAGTTCGTCCTTGACCGAACGGGAGGTCCAGCCGGAGGCGCGGAGGTCGGCGAGGGTTCGGGGCGTGGGGGTGGGGGTGGGGCTGGAAGTGGGGGTGGGAGGCATGGTGATCTTCGAGATTCGAAAGTCGAGATTCGAGAGTCGGGGAGAGGGGCGTGCGTGCGAGGCGGGATGTGGCGACCCGTTCATGCTCCTCGAAGGGACCACCAGAGGGCGGTGCCAAGGAGGATGCCCCGGGCGGTCCACGCGATCGTACGCAGCCAGTTCGTGCCGACCAGGTGCGCGTGGGCGCCGGGATCGAAGCCGTTGGCGAGCTTCGTGTGATCGGGCACCTGCAGGATCGCGGTCGAGAGCCAGATCAGGATGACCAGCCCGAGACCGGTCCACGCGATCCAGCCGGGAACGAACGCCGGACGCGCGATGACCAGAAGCCCCGCGGTCAGCGCCTCGATCAGCATCACGGGACCGACCACCAAGGTGATGAGCCGAGCGTGGCTCGCCTCGTAGGCGACGAACCGGTCCTCGCCGACCGCCGCGAACAGCGGGTAGTGGACGACCTGGATCGTCCAGATGAGGCCGACGAGGAACCACGTCGAGAGCACCTGAAGAAGCAGCACGAGCACGGGGGCGGGGGTGGGCATGTCGCGGAGTTCGACGGCGCGGCGGCCGTGGGTTCACGGCGACGGACGGTCTCGTCGTATCCTGTGCGGCTCGGCGTCCGATCCTCTTCCTCGTTCTGGCTGGAACCAAGCCCCATGACCGTCGTCACCCGCTTCGCCCCGAGCCCCTCCGGCCACCTGCATGTCGGCGGCGCCCGCACCGCGCTCTTCTGCTGGGCGTACGCGAAGGGCCGCGGCGGCCGGTTCATCCTGCGAATCGAGGACACCGATCAGAAGCGCAGCTCCGACTCGGCGAGCCTCGGCTTCATGCGGGATCTCGCGTGGCTCGGCATCGACTGGGACGAGGGGCCGACGCTGGCCGATGTGCCGGGGTGCGGCGGGGGCGATCACGGGCCGTACTTCCAGAGCGAGCGGCTCGCGATCTACCACGAGCATCTTCAGAGGCTGCTCGACGCCGGACTCGCGTACCACGCCTTCGACACCCCCGAGGAACTCGACGCCAAGCGGGCCGCGGCCCGGGCCGAGAAGAAGGCGTACCGCTACGACCGCGCGGCGCTCGCGCTCTCCGCCGACGAGGTCGCCGCGAAACTCGCCGCGGGCGAGCCGTCGGTCATCCGCTTCAAGTCGCCGGACGAGCCGATCACGATCGTCGATGCGGTGCTCGGCGAGGCGACGCTCCCGGCGGGCGAGGTGGACGACTTCGTCATCCGCAAGGCCGACGGCTTCCCGACCTACCACTTCGCGGTCGTCGTCGATGACGCGCTCATGCAGGTGACGCACGTCCTCCGCGCCCAGGAGCACTTCAACAACACCGCCAAGCACATGCTCCTGCAGGACGCCCTCGGGTTCCCCCGGCCGGTCTACGGGCACATGTCGATCATCATGAATCCCGACGGCTCGAAGATGAGCAAGCGAGACAAGGACAAGGTGCTGCGGGCCGCGGTCAAGGAGCGTTCGCTCGACGCGTCGCCCGCCGGGGCCGACGGCACGCCGCTCGTCGATGCCGAGACGTGGACCCGCTGGCTCGGCGACAAGAGCATCCAGCTCGAACTGGAGACGCTGCAGGCGGTCGCCGCGACCCTCGACGTCGCGCTTCCCGAGATCAATGTCTCGGACTTCCACCGCTCCGGCTACCTGCCCGAAGTCCTCTGCAACTTCCTCGCCCTCAACGGCTGGAGCCCCGGCGACGATCTCGAGAAGTTCGATGTCGAGTTCCTGAAGTCACGCTTCGATCTCGATCGCGTGCAGAAGACCCCCGCGAAGTTCGATCGGGACAAGCTCCTCGCCTTCAATCTCGACGCCATCCAGGCGATGACGCCGGAGGAGTTCCACGACCGGGCCCGGGCGCACGCCGAGTCGTTCCACCCCGAGTTCCTCGCGAAGCTCGACGACGCGCAGTTCCGCATCCTCTGCGAGGCGAGCCGGGAACGCAGCAAGACCCTCGACGAACCCTTCCGCACCAACCGCTTCCTCGTGCAGCGCGACGACGAGATCGCGTGGGAGGTCTCCAAGCCCGTCCGAAAGGCGATGTTCAAGGGCGAGCCGACGGGGCTCGATCTGCTCGCGAAGGTCCGGTCGATCCTCGCGGATCTCTCGTCCTTCGATGCC
>JAUIHC010000330.1 GCA_030432455.1 Phycisphaerae bacterium
CTCATCGAGTCACTTTTCAGTCGCTCGGATACGAGCTTGGGGACATAGAGACATGAGCACCAAGATCAGAATGGCCGCCGCTGCCGCGGCAACCCTCATGGTGGGCGGTTCCGCGATGGCGGGGCTCGAGACCGTGATGGTCGATTTCACGATTGAGTTCACGACCGACATGCTCGGCCCCGTGACGCTGAGCGACACCTTCGAGGCGACCGAGACCACCGAGGGCGGCGTCACGGTGATCGCCTTCGGCGGAAGCGGGTCCTTCGATCTGTCGGCCGCGGGCTTCACGCTCGACTACTCGGACCTCGATGTGGTCTTCGGGGGCGAGTTCATCGACGGCAACTCGAACGCCCAGCTCATGGGTCCCGGGACCGACATGAACTACACGTTCGAGCTCACCGGGTTCGGTGACCTCTGGAACGGCAGCTCCGCGAGCGGCGTGGGCGTCGTCTACCTGAGCTCCAACGGCTTCGTCCCGGAGTCGTACTCCGCGAGCTGGTCGATCACGCAGGTGCCCACCCCCGGTGCGGTGGCCCTCCTCGGCGTGGCCGGGCTGGCCGGACGGCGTCGCCGGAACTGACGCTCGCCCGCAGACCATGGACGATCGAATCCGACGCACGCGGCTCCCTCGAATGGAGCCGCGTGCGTCATTCCCGTCGTCGGTGGTGGCGATCGGTCGTCACCGGCTCGACTCGAACCGAAGGGATCTTCCGAGCATGTCGCGTCTGTTCCCTGGACTTCCTCTTCTCCTCGCGGTGGTCTCGTCCGCGGCTCAGGCGGCAGACCGGGGGGATGCCGGAGCCGCCGGTCCCTGGACCGCGGCCCGCATCGATGCGACGGTGGTTCGGGCCGACGGGAGCGACTTCGACGCCGAGGTCCACTATCCGGCGGTCGCGGCCTCGCCCGCCTCGCCCGTCGATGCTGCCGGAGGTCCTCATCCGATCGTCGCCTTCGGTCACGGCTTCCTCTGCCCGGTCGATCGGTATCGATCGACGGCCGCCCATCTTGCCTCCTGGGGGATGATCGTCATCCTTCCCGAGACGCAAGGCGGGTTCTTCCCGAGTCATCAGGCCCTCGCGGACGACCTGAACGCAAGCCTCGACTGGCTGGCGGCGGAAGGCGTTCGGAAGGGCTCGTTCTGGTTCGAAGCGGTTGACGGGAGCGAGCGTGGACTGCTCGGGCACTCGATGGGTGGCGGCGCCGCCCTCCTCGCAGCCGCGGGGGATGCCCGCACCGATGCGGTGTCGGTGCTGGCCGCGGCGGACACGAACCCCTCCTCGATCGCCGCGGCGTCAAGCGTGCGGTGCGCCACGCGTCTCATCGTCGGTGACGACGACTCGATCGTGCCACCCTCATCGACGACCGCGATGTTCGCCAACCTCGCGGGTCCGAGGCAGGACATCACGATCCTCGGCGGCTTTCACTGCGGCTTCCTCGACAGCTCGATCATCTTCTGCGACTCGGGGGCCATCTCGCGGCCCGAGCAGCTCGCGATCGTCCGTCGCGAACTCGCTGAGTTCCTGCTGCTCTATCTCCGCGACGACGCGGCCCGCTGGAACGACGTCTGGGGCGACGGGGCCGCGTCGCCGGGCGTCGCGCAGGTCGAGGTGCAGACCCCCGACCTCGACGGCAACGGCGTCGTCGACGGCGGCGATCTGGGCCTCCTGGTCGCCAACTGGGACCGGCCCGGCCGCGGCGACCTCGATGGCGACGGCATCGTGACCGGCGCCGACCTGGGCCTGCTCATCGCGGCCTGGAAGTAGTTCGCGCGATTCACCCGAAGAAAGGCGGGACTTTCGAGATCCCTCCGTGGCGGGGCTACCTTCGGCGACAGCCGCCGAGGGCCGCGGCCATGGAGTCACGACATGCGCGAGACACGCCGGGAGAGCACTCGTCGGAGGTCCGGCGTCCGACCTCGAGGGGCGAACGGAGCGGATGCGGAGAGGGCCGCACGACAAGGGCGGTCGGTTCGATCGAGCCGAGGGCCGACGGGCGGGGGATTCGTCACCCCCGAACAACGGCTCGCCCTCGACGCGATCTGCAGGGCGTACGGGGTGCGGCGATTGTCGTTGATCGGCACCGCCACGCGGGCCGACTTCGATCCGAAGACATCGGTCGCGGAGGTGCTGGTGGACGCGGTCGATGTCGAGGCCGATCTGAACGCGGATCTCGATCGCTGGATCGACCTCACCATGGAGCTGGAAGAAGCGGTGGCGGCCCCGCTCGAACTGGTCACCCGTGGCGAGTACGAGGCGGATCCGCCGCCACGCGATCCGGATGGTGCGCCGGACCGGCTGGTCATCTGGTCGTGGCGGTGATCTCGGCGGAGAGCCTCAGCGACCCACCGCCTGACCGTCGGCCCGCGGGTCGCTGCCCGCGCACCAGCCGTCCGCGATCGCGTGGATCGCCTGTCCGCGGCCGAAGCTCACGCTGCGGCGGTCCGCCCGCTTCAGACGATGGCCACGGTCCTGAAGCTCGGTGTAGAGCGTCTCGTCGAACCCGGGTTCGATCATCACGGTGTTTCCGCTGGACCACTGGAACCTCGGCGCATCGAGCGAGGCCTGCGGGTTCTGTCCGTGGTCGGCGAGTCGGGTCAGCACCTGCACGTGACCCTGCGGCTGCATGAAGCCGCCCATCACGCCGAAGGCCATGAGTCCGCTCGCGGGTGGGGCGGCGGGATCGGTCGGGGTCGCGAGGGCCGGGATGATCGTGTGGTACGGCCGCTTGTCGGGACCGATCCGGTTCGGGTGTCCGTCGGCCAGATGGAAGCAGGCGCCGCGATTCTGCATCGCGACGCCCCAGCCCGGGATCACGACGCCGCTGCCGAATCCGGTGTAGTTGCTCTGGATGAGCGAGACGCAGCGGCCCTCGCGGTCGGCGGTGCAGAGCAGGATCGTGCCCCCGGGCTTCGGGATGCCTGCGTCGAAGGTCTGCGCCTTCATCGGGTCGATGCGGGCGGCGAGCTCGCGGAGTCGGTCCGGGTCGAGGAGCTCCTCGGGCGAGCGGTCCACGAACCGCGGGTCCGCGACGTGCCGGTGCGCATCGGCGAATCCGAGCTTCACCGCTTCTATCTGCAGGTGCTGCACATCCGGGCAATCGGGGTCGAGGTCGTCGAGGTCGAACTGCCGCAGAACCCCGAGGGCGACGAGGGCCGCGAGCCCCTGTCCGTTCGGCGGGATCTCGTGGAGCGTCGTCCCCCGGTAGTCCACCGAGATCGGATCGACCACCAGCGTCTCGTGCCGGGCGAGGTCGTCGGCCCGCATCGCGCCACGCTCGGCGCGGGCCGCGGCCTCGATCGCCTGGGCGATCTCGCCCCGGTAGAACGCCTCGCCCTCGCTCTCCGCGATCGCTCGAAGCGTGCGGGCGTGCCCGGGGAGTCGCACCCGCTCCCCGGTTCGCGGCGGTCGTCCATCGACGAGAAATGTCGCCTTCCAGTCGTCGCGGCTCGCGTATCCGGTCGCCGCCCGATTCCACAGATCCGCGGTCTGCGGCGACAGGAGGTAACCGTCCTCGGCGTAGTGGATCGCCGGCTCGAACAGTTCCGCGAACGACAGCCGGCCGTGTCGCTTCCAGAGGTCCACCCAGAGCGCCACGCCGCCGGGCACGGTGACCGGTTTCCAGCCGAGTCGCGGCATGCGCCGCTCGTTGGCGTAGTCGGCGACGTCCAGACCCGCGGGGCTGCGACCCGACCCGTTGTAGCCGTGCACCCGGCGGCCCGAGCCGCCGGGCTCCGAGTCGTCCCAGACCAGCGCGAACGCATCGCCGCCGAGGCCGTTGGTCGTCGGTTCGACGACCGTCATGCACGCGGCGGTCGCGACCGCCGCGTCGGCGGCGGTGCCGCCACGACGCAGCATCTCAAGTCCGGCCTGCGCCGCGATCGGCACGCTGGTGGCGACGATCTCCCGCGCGAACACCGGCTCGCGGCTCGAAGGATACGGAAGGCGATCGTCGAAGT
>JAUIHC010000331.1 GCA_030432455.1 Phycisphaerae bacterium
TCGCCCGGGGGTGAGCGGATCCCCCTTGTACGGAAGCGTGAGCATCGATCCACGCTGAATGCACGTCGCGTTCGCCCATCCACCCTCGGGCCAGACCGGACCGCGGTCGTCGCCCGAGTCACCCGGGTCGGTGAAGACCACGAGCCCGGCGGCGCCCGCCTCCTCGGCGAACTTCGCCTTGAAACCGCGGTAGTTGCCGCCGTATCGGGCGAGCACGATGCGACCGGCGCAGTCGACGCCGAGCTCCCGCAACCGCGCGAAGTCCTCGCGGGTCCCGCGATTGGCGTAGACGACGCCCGCCTCGACGACGCCGCTCCCCGAGTACGCGTTCCATCCCCACGAGAGATCGGGGTGCCGCGTGGACGGGTCGTTCAGCAGTTCGTCCTCGGTGATCGCGAGCGGAAGCACGCCCCGCCGACGACGCGGCTTGGTGTCGCCGGCGGGGCCGGCGCTCGGCCCTTCCTCCGGATCGTCGTCACCCACGATCGTGAGACTCGCGGAGATGGGTCGCGCGAGCAGCGGCTCGAACCACCAGACCTCGGTGTCGAGTCCCATGCCCTCGAACGCCCCCGCGATCGCGGAGATGACCACCCGATCGCCGGGCGTGCCCGCGACATGCGGACGGGATCCGAGCAGATCGTGCCACCCGCGGATCGATGCGGCGTCGGGCACGGTCAGCACCGCGGATCGAAGCGCCGCCGAATCTCTCGGCGGCGCGGCGGAAGCGATTCCCGTCAGAGCCGTGGCGGCGAACAGAACACACGAACAGGTTCGATGTCGCATCGCCGCAGGCTACCTGAGGCCCGGGCCCGATCAGCGGACCGGTCGCACGAAGCGATCGAACAGCCGATCGAGCCGACGATGCGACGCGGCCAGACGCTCGGCGGTGATCCGCCCCGATGCGATCGCCTCGGCCAGCGCGTCCACGACCCGATGCTGCCGGTCGGGACGATGGCAGCAGAGCACGAGGTCCACCCCCGCCAGCACCGCGCGAACCGCGGCCTCGCCGAGATCGCCCGCGATCGCGGGCAGGTCCGCGATCGCGGCCATCTCCAGATCGTCGGAGATCACGACCCCGTCGAATCCAAGCTCCCGCCGCAGCAGACCGTCGATCGCGGCGGCGCTCATCGTGGCGGGCACCCCGGGCTCCAGAGCCTCGAACACGACATGCGTGGTCATGATCGCGGCGACGCCCGCCTCGATCGCAGCCCGGAACGGGGGCAGCTCGACCTGACGGAGTCTCGCGAGGTCGTGCCGCAGGACCGGCAGATCGTGATGACTGTCCAGATCGGTGTCGCCGTGCCCGGGGAAGTGCTTCGCGCAAGCGGCGAGACCGCCCGCCTGCATCGCGACGATCATCGCGGCCGCGCACTCGGCGACGAGCTCCGGCGTGGTCCCGAACGACCGGGGGCCGATCACGGGGTTGCGGGGATTCGAGTCGACATCCACGACCGGCGCGAGATCGAGATCGATGCCGACCGAACGAAGATCGCTCACCAGTCGGCGGCCGACCACGCCCGCGAGCGTCGCCCCGCCCTTTCCGACCTCCCGCATGAACGGCGGGGGATCGAATCCGTCGGTGAACCGCACGGTGTCCCCGCCCTCCTGATCGACGCAGACGAGGATCGGTTCCTCGGCCATGGACTTGACCTGCGCGATCGTCTCGGCGACGCGGAGGCGGGGACCGGCGTTGCGGGCGAAGAGGATGACGCTCCGGACGCCGCGCCGCACCAGATCGTGAACCTCCGCACCCGGCGCGGTGCCGTCGAAGCCGATGGTGACGAGCCGGGCGGCGGCGTGTTCGGTCGCGGGGTCCATGACCGCACACGATACGGACGACGCCCGACCGCTGCGGGTCGGGCGTCGTCGATCGGTCGGCGTGGGAAGAGGCTCAGAAGCGGATCGTGAATCCGCCGTAGAACATGTTGCTCTGCAGTCCGTCGCCGGACCGGCCTTCCCAGTTGAGGTTCAGTTCGACGTTGCTGGTCGGGGCCCAGCTCGCACCCACCCCGTAGTAGGCGGTGTTGATGGTCTGGTTCCTCACCTCGACCGGCACGTCGGCGCCGAGTCCGGAGAGGCCGACGTTGTAGTCGCCGTTGTCGGTGAAGTTCCCCTGCCAGCCGACCTCGCCGTCGAAGACGATGCCCGGGAGCACGCTCCAGGAGACGCCGGTGCCCACTCGACCGATGAACGCGCTCAGGACACCCGGATCGATGGACAGGGCCGCGATGGAGTCCGAGTTCTCGTCGATGCTGCCGGTGTTGATGTAGCTGTAGAGGAACGAGGCCTTCGGGGTGAAGGCGAAGCCCTCCTGAAGCTCGATCCGGTAGCCGCCGCCGATCGTGGCGTCGACCTGCCAGCCGTCGGCGTTCGAGGTCGCGAACAGGTTGGTGTCGGGCACGATTCGCGTGAAGTCGTAGTGGTTCCACGCGGCACTGAGGGCACCGTCGAGGAACAGGCCCGTGCCGTTGCTCCAGGTGGCGAAGCCGCCACCGCGAAGGGTGCCGATCCGCGTGTTGCCGTACCCGCGATCGAGATCGCCGGTGAACGCCGAGTAGCCGAGGTCGAAGCCCGCGACCCACGAGTCCGAGAGTTCCCAGGCGAAGGCGCCGAAGCCGCCGAACTCGTTGCCGTCGAGCCCGACCACGTTGCCCTCGGTCGGCGTGCGGATGTCCCGGCTCCAGAAGGTGCCGAATCCCTGAGCCGAGGTCTCGGGGCTGGTCGCCCGACGGATCGAACGCGACGCGACGCCGTCGTCGGCGGAGAGAAGCTGCATGGGCTCCCCGAGCCGGAACGGGGTCGGGGTGCGACGCTCGACATCGACGTAACGGGTGCGAAGCTCGCGACGCAGCACCTCGTGATACTGGCCGAGCGCGGTCACCTGGATCGCCGAGATCTGGGCGGTCGGTTCGAGACCGATGATCGCCGCCTGATACGCCTCCGCGGTCTGGATCTGGTCGAACTGACCGAGGAGTTCACCGAAGCCGCCGTTGGGATCGGCGTTCGCGTCGGGAATGAAGCTGTTCAGCAGTTCGCCGATGCGGAGCTGGGCGCCGGTGAGGGTGTTGGTGTAGTCGGCGTCGGACTGGGCGTAGACCCGGTTGCCGAGCATGCCGAGGGCGTCCACGCCCCAGTTCCAGGTCCGGGTGACCGACGGAGCTCCGGCCTGAAGGTCGATGTCGTCCTCGTTGACGAACGCACCGGCCTCCAGCAGGGTGAAGGTCAGGTCGGTCGGAATGTACGAGCCGCCCTGGACATCGACGACGAGGGCACCGCTGTTGGTGAAGTCCACGGTGCCGTCGACCTGGATGATCGAGCTCTGGCCGATGCCGTCGCTCACCGCGAGGGCCACGTCGCCGTTGAGACCGAAGTGCAGCTCGCCGCCCTCCTGGGAGACGAGGTCGCCGCTGGTGATGTGCAGAAGTCCCTCGGACTCGCCCAGCGCACCGGCCATGACGACGCCCGAGTACTCGAGGTTTCCGGCCGCCATGGCGATCTCGCCGCTGCCGAACAGGGTCGCGCCCGACTGCACGTCGATGCCGTTGTCCACCTCGATCATCGCGAACACGTCGTCGTCGAGGTTGGTGTCGTTCAGTTCGAGGACCGCCCCGCTCTCCAGCACGAGGTCGGCGGCGGAGAACGTGGTGCCCGCCTCGAAGACCGACGTCCCGCCGGTCTGCGTGTAGGTGCCGACCACGTCGAGGTACGCCTCGTCCTGGAGTTCGATGCTGCCGGAGCTGGTCAGCGCGTCGCCGAAGATCACGTACGCGGTGTTCGAGAGCCGCAGCCCGCCGGTGTCTCCGACCGTCGCCTCGCCGTCGAAGGTGGCGTTCGCGATCCAGGTCGCGGGATCGGCCGGATCGGCGGTTCGGTCGGAGTCCGCGGAGACCTCGAGGAGGCCGTCGATCGTGGAGGTGCCGCCGATCG
>JAUIHC010000332.1 GCA_030432455.1 Phycisphaerae bacterium
AGAAGCCGCGGATCTGCGTGATCGACCGTGGCTCCGACCTTGCGACCTTCGTTCGTCCGGGCCGGAAGATCGAATCGGCGACCGCCGATGATCTGGTCGCGCGCGTCTCGCGGGTGATCGCGGCCGGCGGTCAGCCGATCGTCGCGCACGCGGTCGCCGGGGCGTTTCCTGCCGGGGTCGTCGGGATCGACGATCACGGCGCGATCGCCTCGTCGCCCTTCGCCTCGCCGCTCGTGGACGAGACGGGTCGGCCGACCGAGCGTGGCCTCGCGGTCGCGCGAGTCACCCGCTTCGTCCGCGACTTCGGACCGCTCGTCGCCGACGTCGATCCCGACGACACGCCGCTGGTGCTCGACCCCGACGATCCCGCGTCCGGCACGGTCATCGTGCCCCGCCGCGGCGGGCTCGGCGATCTCGTGATGGCGTTCGGGGCGCCGGATTCGGATCGTGTGGCGCTGGTCGATGCCGAGGGTCGTCGGGTCACGATCGATGTCGCGTCGCGCGGGGTCGCGTGGCGACTGTTCGACGCCGATCTGGCGGGCCGGGGCCGCCTCGACTTCGCCTCGGCCACACCGCTCGCGCTCGTGGGCGGACGGTTGCTCGTGCTCTCGGCCCCTGCCCGGGCCAGCGTGGAGATCTCGATCGACGGTCGCCCGCTCGATCTGGAGACGCCGGCCGCCGGTCGGAACGGGGTCAAGCCGGTGGTGGTCGAGCATGCGGGCTTCGTGGTCGCGCTCGTCGCCGACGAGGCGGCCGAGTCGATCATCGATGTCGAGGGCGGGATCGTGGTCGGGGCGATCCATGTGCACCGCGACGGTTCGGTCGAGGCGGCGGCCGGGGCGACGCCGTGGCGGATCGGGATCGACGGATCGCTCGGCAAGGCGGCGGTCGCGTCGTCGTCGAACCGTCGTCGTCGTCCGAAGGCGTGGTCGGCCTGGCACGAACCGGATCCGCTGGATCCCGCTCATCCCCGCTCGATTCCGTTCGATGGTCCGCTCGGACTGGCGTCGATCGGTGCCGGACTCGATCACGCGTGGCTCACCGCGCCGGTGCGACTCGCCGACGCGAAGCAGCGCGACCTCCGCTTCCTCGGCGGACTCGGCGACGCGAGGATGTGGCTTGATGGAACGAGCGTCGGACCCGTCGAGGACGGGTCGATCACTCTGAAGTCGTCCAAGGGTGATCACCGGATCGGTCTGTTCGTGCGGCATAGTCGTCGCCATGTGGATGGCATCACCGCCCCGACCGACGGAGATCGACCCGGGGCGCTGGTCGCGGTCAAGCCGCTCGCGGGCGTGAAGCGATCGAAGGCGTCGGTCGATCCGGTCGATCCCTTCACGATCGTGCGGTTCATCCCGGGCGTCGCCGATGGCGAACTCACCGCCGCCGACGGAATCGCTCTGGCGTTCACGCATCGCCGGAAGTCAGCGGTTCTTCTGGAGATCGCGCCCGGGTCGGGTGGCGTGGTGATCGTCAACGATGTCCCGCACGCGGTCTTCGGCCGACCCGGGGCCCGCATCCGGCTCGCCTCCGCCGAGGTCGAGGCGTTCAAGGCCGGCGCAAACCGCGTCGTGGTGGTGCCGTTCGAGCATGTGGCCGAGGCGGGGATCGAGCCGGTGGTCGCGGTGCTGGAGGTCGTCGAGGACCTTGTGTCCGCCGACGGCTGGCGGATCCGGCGCTGGGAATCGACACCCGACGAGCGGGTGGGCGGTTGGGAGAAGTCGGCGAGCAGGAACGGTCACGGGCCGCGATGGATCCGGGGCGTGGTGCCCGCGGGGAGCGCGAACGGCGTCGATGGCGCCGTGCTCGAACTCGACGGGCTCGTCCGCGGACGGGTGCGGGTGAACGACGTCGAACTCGGCGGATACGACCTCCGCGATCCGGGTGGTCGGTCCGTGGCGGGTTCCGCGGGCAACGCCATGTCGATTCCGTCGCGACTGATCTCGCGATCCGGATCGATCGTCGTGGACATCTTCGACGAGAGCGGTGCCGATCCGGCCAAGGTCGCGGTACGGTTCTGACGTTCGCGCGGTCGGTGGGACCGGCGTGACGATCGGGACCTCGGACGACTCGTCATGGTGATGGACTTCGTCGGCGATCAGGAACGCGCTCGCAAGCGGACCGGTCGGCTCGTGATCATGTTCATCCTCGCGGTGCTCGGCATCGCGACCGCGGTGTATCTGGTGATCACGGGGATCCTCGTGTTCACCACCGCCGACGGCGATCGTCCCCTCGGCTGGTGGCAGCCCGAGGTGCTGCTGGTCGCGGGCGGCGGGACGGTCGGCGTCATCGTGCTGGCGTCGCTCGTGAAGATGATCCAGCTCTCCGCGGGCGGCAAGGCCGTGGCCCAGGCGCTCGGCGGGCACCTCGTGCATCCCGACAGTCGCGACCCGGAACTGCGTCGGCTGCTCAATGTCGTCGAGGAGATGGCGATCGCCTCCGGCTGCCCGGTGCCCCCGGTCTATCTGGTGGAGGACGATTCGATCAACGCCTTCGCCGCGGGCTATCAGCCGTCGAGCGCGGTGATCGGCGTCACCACGGGATGCGTGCGTCGCTTGAGCCGCGACGAACTGCAGGGTGTGATGGCGCACGAGTTCAGTCACATCGTGCACGGCGACATGCGGCTGAACATCCGGCTCACCGGTCTCATCTTCGGCATCATGGCGATCGGCTTCATCGGCTGGGTGTGCTTCCGGTTCATCGGACCCGCCCTTGCCCGCGGCGGTGGTCGCAAGAACGACGGCGCCGCCGTGGGTCTGGGAATCATGGGCGTCGGTCTCGCGCTCATGGCGATCGGCGGCATCGGCACCCTCGTCGCCCGACTCATCCAGGCCGCGGTCAGTCGCCAGCGCGAGTTCCTCGCCGATGCCGCGGCGGTCGATTACACCCGCAATCCGAAGGGCATCGCCGACGCCCTCCGCACGATCGGGGGCATGCCGAAGAACACGATGGATCGCGCGGCGGCCAGCGAGTTCGAGCACTTCTTCTTCACCCCCGCCCTCGCGACCGCGTTCGCGACGCATCCCCCGCTTCCCGAGCGGATCGCCCGCATCGAGAATCGACCGGTCGAGACGGTGGCCGGGGAGCACCAGGCCCGTCGCCGCGAGATCGGTGTGGGGCTTTCCGGCGACCCGGCGGTGGCGGGTCTGGCGGGGCCACCCCCGGTGGCCGAGCGACCGACCAACTGGCGCACCCGGCAGGCGAGCGAGGCCCGCGAGAGTCTCTCGCACCTCGGCGACGCCAGCGCCGATCATCTCGCGTACGCCCGGTCGTTGATCGCGGTGATTCCCGAGACGGTGCGGAACGCGGTTCACGACCCGGTCGGGGCGGAAGCCGTGTGTCTGCTGCTGCTCGTCTCCGAGGATCCCGAGGTTCGGAAGGCGCAGGCGGCCCTCCTCCAGGATCGCGTGCAGACGGCGGTCGCGGGCGAGATCAATCGACTGCGCGGTTCGGTCCGGGCGACGATCGTGGACAACCCGGAGCTCCGTCTGGTCCTCGCAGATCTCGTGATGCCCGCGCTCGCCCGACTCGACGCCGAGGACGCCGCGACCTTCATCTCGACCATCGACGCGATGCAGCAGGCGGATGGCCGTCTCGACCGGTTCGAGTGGCTGCTCGGACGGCTGCTTCAGACGCACTTCGGCGAGCTCATGGGTCGCCATCGCGGCACCGGCGCCGCCAACCGGCCGCTTCGCATGCTGGAGTCGGAGGCGAGGCTGGTGCTCGCGATGATCGGCTGGAGCGGCGCCCGCACGCCGGGTCAGGCCGAGTCGGCATTCCGAGCCGCGGCCCGCCGGGCGAGTCTCGGCGATGCGGACTTCCCCGCTCGATCGGACTGTTCGGTGACGGCGCTGGATCGATCACTCGACCGTCTCCAGCGACTGCGGTTCACGGATCGCCGACGTCTGCTGGAAGCTGCGGT
>JAUIHC010000333.1 GCA_030432455.1 Phycisphaerae bacterium
CCGAACTCGTCGCCCGCCCCCGTCCCGACCGTCTCCCGGCGTGGAAAGCGCTGGCCGCGCATCGGAAGACCATGGCGAAGACGACGCTCCGGACGCTCTTCGCCGCCGACCGCCGCCGGGCCGACCGGTTCACGGTCGAGGCGCTCGGGATCCACTTCGACCACTCGAAGCATCTGATCGACGCGGACACGATGCGACTGCTGCACGCCCTCGCCGAGGAGGCCGGGGTGTTCACCCACCGCGATGCGATGTTCGCGGGCGAGCGGATCAACGTCACCGAGAACCGCGCGGTCCTGCACGTCGCGCTCCGCGCCCCCGCCGACACGGTCATCGAGGTCGATGGCGAGAACATCGTCCCCGAGGTCCACCGGGTGCTGTCGCGGATGGCGCGATTCGCCCAACAGATCCGCCGCGGCGCCTGGCTCGGGCACTCGAGCCGGCCGATCCGCAACGTCGTGAACATCGGCATCGGCGGCAGCGACCTCGGCCCCGCGATGGCGTACGACGCGCTCCGAAAGTGGACCGACGACGACCTGACCATCCGCTTCGTCTCGAACGTGGATGCCAACGACTTCGTCGAGAAGGTACGGGGCCTCGACCCCGAGGAGACGCTCTTCATCGTCTCCAGCAAGACCTTCACCACGCAGGAGACGATGACCAACGCACGCACCGCCCGGAAGTGGATCCTCAAGGCGTTCGGCGGCGACAAGGCCGCGGCGGCCCGCCACTTCGTCGCGGTCTCGACCAACGCCAAGGAGGTCGCGAAGTTCGGCATCGACGTCGCGAACATGTTCGGCTTCTGGGACTGGGTCGGCGGTCGCTACTCGATGGACTCGGCGATCGGGCTGAGCACCATGATCGCGATCGGCCCGAAGCGGTTCCGCGAGCTGCTCGACGGCTTCCACGACATGGACGAGCATTTCCGGACCGCCCCCCCCGCCCGCAACCTGCCGGTGATCCAGGCCCTGATCGGCGTGTGGTACGCGAGCTTCTGGGATGCGGCGAGCGTCGCGGTGCTGCCCTACGACCAGTACCTCGATCGCTTCGCGGCCTATCTCCAGCAGCTGGAGATGGAGTCCAACGGCAAGCACGTCGATCTCGCGGGTCGGCATGTGAAGGTGGGCACCTGCCCGATCATCTGGGGCCAGCCCGGCACCAACGGCCAGCACGCCTTCTATCAGATGATCCATCAGGGCACGCGGATGGTGCCCTGCGACTTCCTCGTCTTCGCCGATCCGGTGAACCGGGTCGGTGACCACCACGACAAGCTCGTCGCCAACGTCTTCGCCCAGACCGAGGCACTCGCGTTCGGCAAGACCCTGGAGGAGATCCTCGACGAGGGCGTCGATCCCGCGGTCGCCCCCCACAAGGTGATGGAGGGCAACCGTCCGACCAGCACCTTCCTCTGCGAGAAGCTCAGCCCCCGCATGCTCGGCCGGCTCATCGCGCTCTACGAGCACAAGACCTTCGTGCAGGGTTCGATCTGGGGTGTGAACAGCTTCGACCAATGGGGGGTCGAGCTCGGCAAGAAGCTCGCGCAGGTGATCGTGCCCGAGGTGTCGTCCAAGTCGACGCCGTCACTGAACCACGACGGATCGACGAATGCGCTCATCCGCAGGTACCGGGCGTGGCGAGGACGGGCGTAGCCGCGGCGATCCGTGCATCGAGTTCGCCTCTTCACCACGGAGGGCCGCGGAGGGCCACGGAGATCTTCTCAGAATGGTGTCCTGCTTCGATGCGCTGACAAACGCATCAGACACGCACCGTGTTCAAGCATGCACCAATCCAACTCTCTGTGTTCTCTGTGTTCTCTGTGTTCTCTGTGTTCTCTGTGTCTCTGTGGTGAACAATGCCAGTGGCGAACCAGGATCCTCCGTGGTGACTCTCCAAATGATCACCGGGCGATCGTGCGGACCACCTCGGTGATGATCGGCACCGCGTCGTCGATCTCGGCGTCGGTCGTGTCGCGGGCGAAGCTGAAGCGGATCGAGCCGTGGGCGACCTGCTCGGGCACGCCCATCGCGAGCAGGATCGGCGAGGGCTCGAGGCTTCCGCTCGAGCACGCCGCCCCAGCGCTCGCCATGACGCCCCGCTCGCTCATCGCCATGAGCATGCCTTCCGCCGCAAGCCGGGGGAAGCCGAGGTTCGAGGTGGTCCAGAGACGAGGTGCGTCGCCGCCATTGATCGCGACCTCGACGGTGCCGGCGAGGGCGTCGCGGACCGCCGCCTCGAAGCGATCGCGTCGGGCGACGAGCGGCGCGATCCCCGCCGCTCCGCCGTCGAGCCACGCGGCCGCCGCTTCGGCGGCGATTCCCATGCCGACGATCGCCGGCACGTTGCTCGTGCCGCCGCGACGATCGCGTTCCTGACCGCCACCGGTGATCTGCGGTTCGAGCCGGACGCCGCGACCGACGAACAACCCGCCCGCCCCCTTGGGCCCGTGAAACTTGTGGGCCGCGAAGCTCGCGAGATCGACATCGAGCGACGCGAGATCGACCGGCATCCGACCCACCGCCTGCACCGCGTCGGTGTGGAACCGCACGCCGTGCTCGCGGCAGAGCCGACCGATCTCCGCGACCGGCTGCACGATCCCGGTCTCGTTGTTGACCCACATCACGCTGACGAGCCCGATCTCGTCGCCCCGGGTGACGAGCAGCGATTCGAGGGCGTCGAGATCGACGAGTCCGCTCGACCGGTGCGTGAGCCAGTGCACCGGCCCACCACGGGCCTCCACTCGTTCCGCGGTGTCCCGCACCGCCGAGTGTTCCTGACGGCTGGTCACCAGTCCCCGACGCTCCCCCGACATCGCGAGCACGCCGCGGATCGCGAGGTTCGCGGCCTCGGTCCCGCCGGAGCAGAGCAGGAGATCGCGAGGACGACATCCGACGAGGCGGGCCACCTGCTCACGGGCGAGTTCGACCCGATGCCGGGCGGTCATGCCGTCTCGATGGGTGCTGGACGGATTGGCCCAGATCTCGCCGAGGCACGCCGCCATCGCCTCGACGACGGCGGGCAGCGGACGGGTGGTCGCGTTGTGATCGAGGTAGGGCATGGATGCTCAGGAGGCCGCCGCGGTCGCGGCGGCGGCGCCTCCCGCCGCGGCGGCCGCCGCAGCCTGGGCGGCCGCGGCCCCCGCCGCCGCCGAGGATGACTGGCCGGATGCCGAGGCGGTGGCGATGACCGGGTACGCCCCGAGCCCGAAGGAGACGCCCTCGGACCGCCAGACCTCCTCGCCGGTGAGCGGATCGAGGCACCAGATCCGCTTCGGGGAGGCCACGATGAGACGATCACCATCGAGGGCGATTGAAACGAAGCTCGGCGCGGACAGGCCGGCCCAGAATCCCTTGCCGCCGGACGCCTTCCAGCGCCAGACCTCCGAGCCCTCGTAGCGGTCCAGAGCGATCACGAGATTCCTGCCGCCGACGAAGACGAGATCACGAGCCGTGTTCATGGACATGCGGTCCTCCGGGCTGACGAGGTTCCGATGCTAGCAAAGGTGAGAACCGGCCCGTTGTGCCGATGACCCTCCGTCCGCGGCGCACTACCGTGACGCGGTCATGGAAACCCCGCGCATGAGCGTCGTCTGTTCCGCCGAGTCGTGGCTCCCGCCGATCGTCGCCCTCGTCCTCATCCTCCTGGCCGGCGGCTGCCAGGTCGCCCCGGAGTCGTCCGGACCGGATGATCCAACGTCCCGGCCCCCGGATGAGGGACAGGTCGAAGGGGACTTCGACGCGACGCTCGACGCCGATCTGGTCTCGCCCCGCTACGAGCGCGGCGCGGTGGCCGCGGACTCGACGGCGGCGAGCGCCGCCGGGGTCGAGATCCTGCAGGCCGGCGGCAATGCGGTCGATGCGGCGATCGCGACCGCGTTCACGTTGTGCGTCACGCGTCCCTACTCGTGCGGCCTCGGCGGCGGCGGCTT
>JAUIHC010000334.1 GCA_030432455.1 Phycisphaerae bacterium
TCCTCGCCGATCGGAATGCCGACGCCGGAGGCGAGGAGCAGCGCGATCATGGCGAGCCAGCCATACGCGCCGAGGAAATTCTGGATGAAGACTTCCATGGGTGGTGGACCGCGGTCGCGATCGGGGGAGACCGTGCAGTGTATATGCTCGCCTGCGTCGGAATCCCCAGTGAGGCCTCGGATCGCCGCTTCCCGTCGCATTCTCGTCTGTCCCGATGCGCTCAAGGAGACCGCGAGTGCTCGCGATGCCGCCGACGCCATTGCCAAGGGCGTGCGAGAGGCGCTGCCCGACGCCGAGGTCCGATGCGTTCCGCTCGCCGACGGCGGTGAAGGCACGCTCGACGTGCTCGGCTCGACGCGTCACGATCTCGTGGCGTCGAGCGGTCGCGTTCCCGGACCCAGACCCGATCGACCCGAGATCGATGCGCGATTCGCGGTGTCCACGACGACCGGACTCGCCGTGGTCGAACTCGCCGACGCCGCCGGGCTCGCGCGGCTGGCGGTCGAGGATCGCGATCCCGAACGGACCGGCACCGCCGGCGTCGGTCGCCTCCTCGACCTCGCCCGCAGGGCGGCGGTGGACACCGGCCACCCGATCGAGATCGTCCTCGCGCTCGGCGGGAGTGGCACCGTCGATGGCGGTCTGGGCGCGGTTCGAGCCCTCGGCGTCGAGATCATCGGGCCCGGCGGCGATTCGACGCGTCCGCTCGTCGGTGCGGACCTCGCCTCGGTCCGGGGCGTTCGGATTCCGGCGGCCCTTCGCGAGCGATGGGCCGAGGTTCGGCTGCGGGTGCTCGCCGACGTGCGGAATCCGCTGACGGGTCCGCTCGGGGCCGCCCGGGTCTTCGGCCCCCAGAAGGGCGCCACGCCGGCGGCGGTGGACCGGCTGGAGTCGGGGCTGGTGCGGTGGGGAGGCCTGCTGGCGGAGCGATTCGGCGTCGATCCGACAGCGCCCGGCACCGGGGCTGCCGGCGGGATCGGGATCGCCCTCGCCGCATTCCTCGGGGCGACCATCGAGCCCGGATTCGAGGTGATCGCGGCGATGGTCGGACTGGACCAGGCGATCGCCGAGAGCGATCTGGTCATCACAAGCGAGGGACGGCTCGACCGGCAGTCGGTGATGGGGAAGGTGATCGGTGGGGTGCTGGATCGCGCCGACCGGGTCGGCGTACCGGTCATGGCGGTGCCGGGATCGGTCGAGGATCCGCTTCCGGACGACTTGAGAGGGCGATTCACGGCGATCCGGTCGCTCGAGGAGACCGTGGGGCCGGTCGCGGCCCGATGTCGGCCGCTGGAGGCGTTGCGGCAGGCGACCGCGACGGCGCTTCGGGACCGATGAGGCAGCGGATCAGGTCGAAGCCGACTCGTCTGCGGGTCGGTGAAGCAACGCGACCACATGAACCTCGATCGCCCGGCCTTCGCCGACCGCGTCCACCCGTTCGTGCGTCTTGCCCTTGAGATTGACCCGCTCCATCGGCACGCCGAGCAGCGTCGCGAGCGTCCGTCGCAGTTCGGCCTTGCGGGGGCCGATCTTCGGTCGCTCGAGGATCACCGTGGCGTCGAGGTTTCCGAGGACATAGCCCGCGTGGCGCACCCGGTCGAGGGCGGCCGCGAGGAAGACCCGCGAGTCGGTTCCATCCCACGCCGGATCGGTGTCCGGGAAGAGCTGGCCGATGTCCTCGAGGCCGAGGGCACCCAGCAGGGCGTCGGTGATCGCGTGGAGCAGGGCATCGCCGTCGGAGTGGCCGACCGGCCCGCGATCGTGGTCGAAGGCGAGCCCGCCCAGGACGAAGGGGCGGCCCTCGCCGGCCGGGGCCACGGGTTCCAGACGGTGCAGGTCGTATCCGTGGCCGATGCGGAACGGAAGGGGCTGGTCCTCGACGGTCATGGGCGGACTGTAGCAGGCCCGGAAACCGCTCTTCGCCGTCCGAGGGGGCGGAGACTGGCGGGGCGGCGATCCCCGCCGCGATCCCGCGTCGCTTCCCGATCCCGGTTCAAGGCTCCCGAAGCGGCGGACCGATACACCGACACGGTCCCGGTCCGCGCCGACCGCGATCCGGACTCCGTTCACACCGCCTCAGGAAGCTTCCATGCGACTCAGGTCGATCACCGCCGCCGTCCTCCTGGCCACCGGCCTCGCCCCCCTCGGGGCGGTTCCCGGCTGCTACTCGACGAAGGGCGGTCTCATGCCGTCCAGCAACTCGACCTTCACCTACGTCAGCGAGACGTGGAGTCCGAAGACGATCCAGGTCGTGGACACCCGGACCGACGAGGTCTTCTTCTCGCTGACCCTGCCCGTCGGCAAGCAGTTGACCTTCAGCTTCCTGACCGGCGGCGGCGACAATCCGGTGGTCACCCCGGATCGCATGCTCTGGGAGGTCTGGGACGCACCGCATTCCTCCGGCAAGCTCTCCAACCAGTTGACCTGTCCGCCGGCCTCGGCTCGTCGGATCCAGGTCGAGCTCCGCGAGGTTCCGGAGTACCCGCCCGATTCCGAGGAGTACCGCCTGCGGGTGGACGAGCCCGGCGATCAGCCCGATCACTGGACGCCGCAGGGCGGCGAGTTGCCGAAGCGCGACGATCGCGGCGGCTTCCGCGCCGAGTGAGTCCGACGCCAAGCCAGACGATCATGCCGCCGCCGCGGATTCTCGCACCATCGAGGATCCGCGGCGGTGGTCGTTCGGGCTTCAGGCCTTGGCGGTCACGAGTCGCCGGAACGCCTCCCCGCGGGCCTCGTAGTTGGGGAACTGGTCCCAGCTCGCGCATCCGGGGCTCAGCAGCACGACGTCGCCGGGACGGGCGGCGGCGAAGACTGAATCGACCGCCCGCTCCAGCGTGACATCGTTCACTGCACCGGGGCCGAGCAGCGACGGACCGGTCGCGCCGATCGCGTGAAGACCCGCGAGCCGCGGTCCGAGGCGTGCGATCGGCGTCAGATCCGAGCCCTTGTCGTACCCGCCGGCGATGAGATGGACGCGGTCGGCGTCTGCGAAGGCGTCCACCGCGAGTCGGGTCGCGTCCGGGGTGGTGGACTTGGAGTCGTTGAAGCAGCGGACGCCTCGGAACTCGCCGACGAACTCCAGGCGATGCGGCAGTCCTGCGAAGTCCGACAGACTGTGTGCGAGCGACTCCAGCAGCGGCGCGTCCGTCGGACGGCCGGTGCGGACCTCCAGGTGCGCCGCGGCCAGTCGGACCGCGAGCCGCGCGTTGCGTCGGTTGTGCTCGCCGGGCGGCTGCAGATCGAGATGCCGGTCGATCGTCGCATCGAGGTCGGGGTCGTCCGCCGCGAGCAGACGTGGGGCGGCGCAGGTGGGAGTCGGCGAGGCGATCGCCCGCTTGCAGGCGTCGTAGTGCTCGAACGACTCGTGCCAGTCGAGATGGTTCGGGCTGATGTTGGTGATCGCGACGGTCGCGGCTCCCGCGCGGTCCTCGGGCCGACCACCCTCGCCGACCAGCCAGTGCAGCATGAAGCTCGACAGCTCCAGCACGATCGTGGCATCGTCCGGTGGTGGGTCGTCGAGCAGCGAGCCGCCGATGTTGCCGCCGAGACGAGGCCCAAGGTCCGGACGGATCCGCTGCAGGGCGTGGTGCGTCATCGCGGCGGTGGTGCTCTTGCCGGCGGTGCCGGTGATGCCGACAAGGTCTCTGGCGTCCCGATCTCCGATCGCGAGCCGGATCTCGGTGAGGAGTCGGGCGCCCGACTCGCGGGCGAGGGTGAGCCACGGACTCGACCACGGACGCGGGACCGCGGGGTTCACCACCACGAGATCGGCCGAGGTGAAGTCCACCGCGTCGTGGCTGCCGAAGCGGAACGAGACGCCGAGCGGTTCGAGTCGAGCGATCGCCTCCTCGAACGCCTCGGCGTCACCGAGATCGGTGACCAGCACCGAGGCGCCGGACCGCGCCAGGA
>JAUIHC010000335.1 GCA_030432455.1 Phycisphaerae bacterium
GTCCACTTGCCGTTCTGCCAGGCGTCCAGGCCGCTGCCCTGCGAGAGCAGGACGACGGCGTCGCTCGGCGCCGTGCCGGGCTGCGTCGCGGTTCCGGCGGTGCCCGGCGCGACCATCTCGGGCTGCGGCCGGTCCTTGGCGTGGACCTTCCACTTCCCGCCGTCCTGAAGGGCGGCGGCGCCGGCGAGACCGGCGGCGAGAGCAACGAAGCCGAGGGTGGCGAGGGCGCGTCGAGCGGACATGGTCGGATCTCCGGGTCCAGAGGGGTCGATCGAGAGCCGGGATACCGACAGGCATCTCCGGGGATGCGGAGCCTCGCAGCCTCGGAGGCGGGCGTCAACTGCGGTCCACCGCCGGGCGTCCCCGAGGACCCGCCGACGCCGAGACGCCGCTCAGCCCTCGCGATTCCTCAGGAAGTCGGCGCCGCGGAAGAACAGGTCGTCGAGCTCCGCCCGAAGGTCGCCCTCGATCTCGAGATCATCCATCGCCAGCGCCATGCACGCCAGCCACTCGTCCCGGTCCGCCTCGCCGATCGGGAACGGCTTGTGCCGACGCGGAAGCCGCGGCGGGCCGTGCTTGCGGAGGTAGTGGTTGGGACCGCCGAACCAGCCGCACAGGAAGTCGGCGAGCCGCACCCGGATCTCGGTCATGTCCTCGGGGTGCATCGCCCGGATCGCGACGAACTCCGGATCCTGCTCCATGTGGTCGTAGAAGGCGTCGCTCAGGGCGCGGATCCGGTCCTCCCCTCCGATCCGCACGTAGAGCGTCTCCTCGGGCGTTCCGGTCGCATCCGTCACCGCGGTCGGGTCCGCGGTCCGCGAGGCGGGCGCCTGCGTCGCCCCCGAGCCTGCACACCCGACAAGGACACTCGCCAACCCCGGCAGGACGAGTCGAACGACGATGGGCATCACTGGCATGATCACTCCTCAACCTTCTCGATTGCGCATGAAGTCCGCGACGTGGGCGAAGCGGGCGTCCAGGAAGGCTCGCAGCTCCCCGTCGATCGAGAGGCCGTCCATCGCCTTCGCCATGCACCCGAGCCACTGGTCGCGTTCGAGTTCGCCGATCGGAAACGGCGCATGCCGCATGCGGAGCCGCGGATGCCCGTGCTTCTGCAGGTAGTGCTGCGGGCCACCGAGCCACCCGCACAGGAAGTCGTGCAGCTTCTCGCGACTGTCCGCGAGATCCGCGGGATGCAGGGCCCGGATCGTCGCGAACTCGGGATCCGCATCCATGTGGTCGTAGAACGCGTCGGTCAGCGACCGCACCCGCGTCTCGCCACCGATCGCCATGAACGGCGTGTGCTCCGGTCCGAAGCTCATCTCGCGATCTCCCGAGCCAGTCGCGCCTCGGCCGCCGCGAACACCGCGTCCACGCCGATCCGTCGCATGAGTTCGTCGCCAAGCCCGCGATCACGATAGTGCGTGCGGGGATCGACGCCGTCGGCCCGGATCGTGTCGTCCACCCGCCGGAACGGGCCGCACTCGACCGGATCGGTCGGCCCGAAGAGCCCCACGAGCGGACGGTGGAACCCCGCCGCCGCGTGCAGCATCGCGGAATCGTTGCCGACCACGATCGCGGAATCGCGCACCGCGGCCATCGACATCGCGAGCGGCCCCGCCCCCGCGATCGAGACGATGTCGCCGCGATCCCCGGCGATCGCGGCGAGCGTCGCGCGTTCCGAAGGGGCGCCCAGCAGCAGCACGCGATCGACGAGGCGAGCGTCGAGCAGGCGACCCGCGAGCTCGGCGAACCGATCCTCGGGCCACTGCTTGCTCCGCCACCGCGCGGTCGGCGCGATCGCCGCGTACCGCGCGTCGCCGAGGTGCGTTCCCCGCCATGCCGTCCAGTCCGCATCCGCGTCGTCGGGCACGAACAGCCGGAGATCCTCGACCGGATCGATCCCGGCGCCCGCGAGCATCGCGAGCATCCGATCGACCGCGGGCAGACCCTTCGCCACGCGAGTCCGGCGGTTCAGCCCGATCCACCCGAACTCGCGGGCGTCCGCGAAGCCGACGCGGGTGCGGGCGCCGCTGAAGATCGCCATCGCGCCGCTGCGGGCGAGTCCCTGCGCATCGATCGCAAGGTCGTAGCCGTTGCGCAGCGTGCCGAGGAACCGGGCCGTCCGCTGCCAGCCGCCGAACGGATTCCAGAAGCCGGCCAACTCGCGGCGCGGAAACGGAATCACCCGATCCACCGCGGGATGGGCCCGAACCGCGTCGACGAACTCGGTCTGCACGACCCAGTCGAGCGGGACGCCGGGGAACGCCCGCGCGATCGACGCCGCCACCGGGACCGACCGGAAGACGTCGCCGAGGGCACTCGGACGGATGAGGAGGATGCGTCGAGGAGTCTGCACGCGAAGCGGGCCTGCTGGCGATCGATGCCGAGTCCGAGGATACTCCCAACCCCCGCCCGACCTCCGAGCGCCCCCGAGACCGCCATGCCGTTCCTCAAGAACTGGTTGAACCGCCGCCCCCGCCTGGACTTTCTGGTGGTGGGTGCCGAGAAGGCGGGGACCACGGCGATGTTCTCGTATCTCAAGCGGGTCCCCGGCGTGCACATCCCGCTGCCGAAGGAGCTCAACTTCTTCGACCGCCCGGCGTGGGGCGACGGCACCGACTTCTCGCCGCTCCACCGCTGGTTCGTCCTGGCGCCGAAGGGCGCGATCCTCGGCGAGGCGACCCCGACCTACCTGATGAATCCGTCGTGCTTTCCCCGGATCAGGTCGTACAACGCCGACATGCGGATCATCGCGATCCTCCGCTCGCCGATCCGCCGGGCGTTCAGCGCGTGGAACTTCCGACGGGTGCGCTTCCGCGACACACGCGACTTCATGACCGCGGTGCGGGTCGAGATCGAGTCGGGCGGCGACCTCTCGGTCGCCCGCGAGAACAAGTACCGCTACATGTCGGCGGGTCTCTACGCCGAGCAGGTCCGGGCCCTGCGGGAGACCTTCACCGAGGAGCAGGTGCTGCTGATCAAGTTCGAGGACTTCAACCGCGATCAGGAGACCTGGGTCCGGCGGGCCGCCCGTCACATCGGCGCGAAGGACGACTTCCCGTTCGAGCGGACCCGCCGCCCCAACGCCTGGGGCTACAAGCACCGGCTTGAAGCCGACCAGTTCGCCGAACTGCTGCCGTACTACGAGGCGGACATCGCCGAGGTGGAGCGACTCACCGGCTGGGACTGCTCGGACTGGCGGCAGTTCGAGAAGAGCTCGCGATCGGCCACCGAGGACGCCGCGACGGCGGCATCCCGAGGGGCTTGACACCCACTCCGGGCTGGATATCCTTGACGATCCGACGTGGCCGGCAGCCGGCCACCCGGAACCGGTCCCCGACCTCAGGGTCGGACGACCGACCGGCCACACCACGGCCCCTTCGTCTAGCGGCTAGGACGTCAGGTTCTCATCCTGAAAACAGGAGTTCGATTCTCCTAGGGGTCATTCGAGACGGCCCGCCTCGCGCCGAGGCGGGCCGTCGTCGCGTACCTGCAGCACCCCGGAGGGCCGGGGCGGGTGGCGTTTCCGGACGCTCGCACCACGGTCGTGCCGATGAATCCGACGGTGGCGGCGAACCAGCCGCCTCGGGTCGTCGTGAAGGGGCGATTCCGACTCGACGCCACCGCCGGGGTGGGGCAGACTGTCGAACCGTCCCGATGCCGCCAGAGACCCGAGCCGACCCTCGGCCACGAGAGAGCCCCGGACCATGTCCGAGACGACCGCAGAACCGAACCCCTCCGCCGAGCCGCCGACCTCGGACGACGGCTGGCTGGTGCCCACGCCCGTGGCCGCCGGCATCGCCGCCGCCGCGATCCTCGGCACCTTCTGGTTCGCCTTCCGCGACTTCTTCGATCTGCAGGTCCACTACGCGACCAAGGAAGCGGCGGACTGGGGCCACACGC
>JAUIHC010000336.1 GCA_030432455.1 Phycisphaerae bacterium
GACCCGCGGGCTTCGGAGCAGCCATGGATCTCACAGGCAGGACGGTGATCGTGACCGGCGGGGCCGGATTCCTCGGCCGGGCGGTCCTCGAGCGGCTCGAGTCTCGCGGTGTCGGTCGCGTGATCGTGCCTCGCAAGGCCGAGTACGACCTCGTCCACGAGGAGGCCGCGGACCGCCTGTATCGCGACCACGATCCCGACGTCGTCCTGCATCTCGCGGCCGAGGTCGGGGGCATCGGGGCCAATCGCGACAACCCCGGTCGGTACTTCTTCGCGAACATGGCGATGGCCCTGCACCTGATCGAGCGGGCCCGCATCCACGCCGAGGGCGGACGCGACTTCAAGTTCGTCCAGGTCGGCACGATTTGCGCGTATCCCAAGTACACGCCGGTCCCGTTCAAGGAGGAGGACCTCTGGAACGGGTACCCGGAGGAGACCAACGCCCCCTACGGCATCGCCAAGAAGGCGGCGATGGTCATGCTCGACGGCTACGCTCGTCAGTACGGACTCAAGTCGTCGTACCTCCTTCCCGTGAACCTCTACGGCCCCTTCGACAACTTCCACCTGCACACGAGCCACGTGATCCCGGCCCTCATCCGCAAGTGCGTCAGCGCGATCGAGGACGGCCGCGACCACATCGAGTGCTGGGGCACCGGGTCGGCGAGCCGGGAGTTCCTCTACGTGGACGACTGTGCGGAGGGCATCGTGCGGGCCGCCGAGTCCCTCGACGAGCCCGTGCCGGTCAACCTCGGGACCTGCATGGAGATCACCATCAAGGACCTCGTGGAACTCATCGCCCGGCTCACCGGGTTCGAGGGCGAGATCCGCTGGGACGCGACCAAGCCCGACGGCCAGCCCCGGCGATGTCTGGACACCGAGCGGGCGAAGGCCATGCTCGACTGGACCGCGCAGGTCGGCTTCGAGGACGGACTGCGTCGCACCATCGACTGGTTCCGCGAGAACCGGGTGGCCATCGAGGCCGCCGAGGCGGAGGGCGCCGGAAGTCACGGCTGATTCGATGCCTGAACCGATGCCAGAACCGATGCCAGAACCGATGAAGGTCCTCCTGCTCAATCAGGTCTTCTACCCCGACGTCGCGGCGACCGCCCAGCATGGGCACGACCTCGCCCGGGATCTGGTCAGGCACGGGCATCAGGTCACGGCGATCGCGTCACGGTCGATCTACGGGCAGAAGGGTGCGGCGCTTCCCCCCCGCGAGACCGTGGACGGCATCGAGATCCACCGAGTCGGCCGATCGCTCTTCGGGAAGGCGGGGATCGCCGCCCGGATCGCCGACTTCGCCCTGTTCTATCTCTCGGCCTTCGTGAAGGTCATGACGCTGCCGAAGCACGATGTGATCGTCTGCTTCACGACGCCGCCGTTCATCGCCCTGGTCGGGCGGATCCTGCGGCAGGTCAAGGGCACGCGATTCGTCTATTGGGTGATGGACCTCTATCCCGACCTCCCCGTCGCCTGCGGCGTGATGAAGCCGGGCGCCGCTGCGACTCGGATGTTCGAGTCGCTGAATCGATCCTGCCTGCGGGCCGCCGACGCCGACGTGGTGCTCGGCCGCTGCATGGCCGACCTCGTTCGCGGCAAGGGCGTCCCGGACGATCGGATCCGGATGATCGGCGTCTGGAGCGATCAGGAGGAGGTCAAGCCGGTTCCCCGCGAGGACAACGCGTATCGCCGCGAGTGGAACGTCGGCGATCGTCAACTCGTCATGTACTCCGGCAACTTCGGGATCGGGCACGACGTGGCCACGTTTCTCGAGGCGGCGCGGCGGCTGCGCGAGGACGACCGCATCCGGTTCGCCTTCGTCGGTGGCGGCAAGAAGAAGGCCGAGGTCGAGGCGTTCATCGCCGAGCACGGTCTCGAGTCGACCTGCATCCTCGCCCCGTACCAGCCACGGGAGCGGCTCGACGAGCTGCTCAGCGCCGCCGACCTGCATCTGGTGAGTCTGCTGGAGGGGGTCGAGGGCATCATGGTGCCGAGCAAGCTCTTCGGCATCCTCGCCGCGGGCCGACCGGCGCTCTTCATCGGCAGCGATGCGAGCGAGATCTCGCGGGTCGTCGTCGAGAACGACTGCGGAGCGAGCGTGCGGCAGGGCGACGTCGAGTCGCTGGTCGCCGCGATCGAGCGGTATGCCGACGATCCAGCGGCGAGGGACGCGGCCGGGGAGCGGGCGAGGACCGCGCTGGTGGACGAGCATGGTGCACGACATCGGCTCGCCGCCTGGCGGGGGCTTCTCGAGGAGATCGTCGGGAACCCCGGGCGGAAGTCCGCCCCGTCGGAGGCGCGGGACGCGTGATCAAGTACGTCTTCATCCAGAACGAGCCGTTCCTGCTTCCCAAGGTGCTCGACAAGTACCTTCGGGAGTTCCACGACACGACCGCGGGCATCAACATCCAGTCGGTCGCACAGGGGAAGCGCACCGTCCTGCAGACCGCGATGGATCTCAAGCGGCTCTACGGATTCGGGTACTTCCAGTGGAAGCTTCGGAAGTACCTCGTGAAGAAGATTCTCGCGAAGATCGAGAACGACTGGCTCGGCTCGACCCGGCGCTGCCACTCGGTGAAGGCGGTCGCGCGGAAGTACGGCGTCGAGGTGACCGAGGCGGTGGACGTCAACAGCGAGGCGTTCCTCGCGCACCTCCGCGATCACAAGGTCGAGTTCATCGTGTCGATCTCGGGCACGCAGCTCTACAAGAAGAAGCTCCGCGAGCAGACTCCGAAGGGGATCGTGAACTGCCACGGCGCCCTGCTCCCGAAGTATCGCGGACTCATGCCGAGCTTCTGGACGCTCGCCAACGGCGAGACCGAAGGCGGCACCAGTGTGCACTTCGTCGATTCGAAGCTCGACAACGGACCGATCATCGTCCAGCGCAGGTACCGGATCCATCCGTGGGACTCGCTGGAGGATCTCATGGCCCGATCGAAGGATCTCGCGGCCGAGGCGATCATCGAGGCGGTCCGACTCGTCGAGGCCGGCGATCCACCGCTCATGCCGAATCCCGAGGAGGAGTCCACGCACTTCTCGATGCCGACCCGCGAGGACCTGAAGCGGCTCCGTGCGAAGGGGCACCGGCTCGTCTGAACCACCGATGGCCGCCACCGACACCTCCAACTCGTCGCTCGAATCGCCCGTCGCGGACGGTCGCATCGTCAACGCGCTGAGTTTCGACATCGAGGACTGGTTCCATCTGGTGGAGATCCCCGCGGTCGCGAACACCGCGGACTGGCCGTCGTTCCCCTCGATCGTGGAGCGGCGGACCGAGGAGATCCTCGCCATCTGCGACGAGTTCGGCGCGAAGGCGACCTTCTACTACCTCGGTTGGATCGCCGAGCGGTATCCGCAGCTCGTCCGTCGGACCGTCGAGGCGGGTCACGAGATCGGCACGCACTCGTACTGGCACCGCAAGGTGTGCGATCTCGAGGAGGCGACGTTCCGCGAGGATCTGGCGACCTCGATCAAGGTGATCGAGGACGCGGGCGGCGCCCGAGTGACGTCCTTCCGCGCCCCCAGTTTCTCGATCACGCCCGGCACCGAATGGGCCTTCGACGTGCTGCTCGACGCCGGGCTCGACTACGACGCGAGTCTCTTTCCGGTGCCGCGGGAGAACGGAGGCTATCCGTGCCCGATCGAGCCGCATGTCTTCGATCGGGCACCCAGCGGCCGTTCGATGCCGGAGTTGCCGATGAGTCTCATGCGGCTCGGCCCCTCGCAGGTCGGATTCTCCGGCGGCGGCTACCTTCGGCTCTTTCCGGGCTGGCTGATCCGTCGCGGCTTCGACGGTCTGCACCGACGGGGACTCCCGGGTGTGGTCTACCTGCATCCCCGTGATCTCGCCCCGGACTCGCCGGTGGTGCCGATGTCCGCAGCACGACGATTCAAG
>JAUIHC010000337.1 GCA_030432455.1 Phycisphaerae bacterium
CCCAGGGCGCCGGGTCGTGGCACGAGGAGATCGATCTCTCGCCGCTCGGAGCGATGGCCGTCCATGTGCAGGGACGGATCAAGAGCCTCGGGTCGCATGCCAACGCGATGATGGACGCGGTGAGCGGGCCTCGCGACATCGCGGGTCAGTCGCCGACCTTCACCTACTTCGACATGCTGCTGCGGCCGGACGCCTACGCCGACGCCGACTGCATCTACGTCAAGAACACGCTCGTCCGGAACCAGATCGCGGATGCGATCGAGCGGGCGGACCCCGGGCTTGCGGAACGCATGGCGATCTTCGTCAGGTCCGGACTGATCTCGCCCGAGCTTCTCGATCGTCCGGAGGTCGCGCCGCTGCTCTCCCGCATGGAGAGCGATCTCATCCGCACCGCGAAGCAGGTGGACGCGATCCGTTCCGCGCGGGCGGTGATGGCGCCGGCGTTCCTGCTCGATCGGCTCCGGATGATCCCGCCGGCCCCCGGGGACGAGGACGGGGCGTGGCACGGACTTGCCGAGATCATGTTCCTGCCGCTCGATTCCGAGGTCGCGGACGCCGCGCTCGAAGGACTTCCCGAGCAGGCCCCGATCGCCGGTCTCGACGAGGCGACGCAGCGCCGCTTCGCCGGGGCGTGGCGGGATCTGGTCAATGCGTGGAGTGCGCAGGACGCCGCGGCGGTGAACGCCGCGGTCAGGATGATGGCCGAGGACGCGCGGGCCCTCAACCCCGCGGCGTACCCGTCGGTCGAGCGGCTGTCGTGGGAGAACTGGTACTTCGAGGCCGACCAGCTGACCCGGGGCTGGCTGCTCTACATGTTCTCGATCGTGCTGCTGCTGCTCGGCACCGTCTACCGGTGGCGGTGGGCGATGTGGTCGGGCATGACGATCTTCCTCGGCTCGTTCGCCTTCCAGACCTTCGCGGTCGGACTCCGCTGGTGGATCAGCGGACGATGGCCGAACTCGAACATGTTCGAGGCGGTCACCACCGCGAGCTGGTTCGGGGTGCTCTGTGCGGTCCTGCTGGAGATCGTGTGGCTGCGGCGGACCTCGTTCCGCGGCCTCCTGCCGCTCGGCTCGGCCGCGACCGCGATGGTCGCCCTCATGACCGCCCACTTCCTGCCGGTGTATCTGAATCCGAACATCTCGAACATGATGCCGGTGCTCCACGATGTGTGGCTCTACATCCACACCAACGTGATCATCTTCAGCTACGCCCTCATCTTCATGGCGTCGGTGACCGCGGCGATGTACCTCGCGTACCGCGTGATCGGCGGCAAGGCCGTGTACGCCCGGGCGGGCGGGGCGGGGGCGCTGGTGCTCGCGGGGCCCGACGGGCACACGCTCGCCGACCTCGACGACGACACCACGCCGGCCCGGCGGCGGGAGCGGTTCGGCGAGATCCTCGACGGCACGACCATGCTGCTCATGGAACTGAGCTTCGTCCTGCTCTGGGCGGGCATCGTGATGGGCGCGATCTGGGCCGACCACTCGTGGGGCCGTCCGTGGGGCTGGGACCCGAAGGAGGTCTTCGCCCTCAACACCTTCGTCATCTTCGCGATCCTCGTCCACGTCCGACTCAAGGCCCGCGACAAGGGCCTCTGGACCGCGATCCTCGCGGTGATCGGCTGCGGTGTGATGCTCTTCAACTGGATCGTCATCAACTTCGTGATCTCGGGGCTGCACTCCTATGCATGACGACGACCTGACCGGCGCGGACATCGACGCGATCCTCGACGCCGCCGAGAAGCGGATCGTCGAACGGGTTCATCGCGACGTCGAACTCATGGGCCCGTTGCACGAAGCCGAACTCAAGCAGCGGGTGAAGGAGTCGCCCGCCGCGGTCCGGGGAACCCTCGCCTTCGCGATCGCCGGGCTCGGCGGTCTCCGTCGTTCCTGGAGCGACGCGGGCCGACTCGGTCTCGGCGAGGCCTACGCCCAGGCGGCCCTGCGCTCGATCGCCTGCTTCCTCTCGACCGAGGACTTCAGCGAACTCGTCGGCATCGGCCGGGTGATGGGCGAGTCCGAGGCACTGCTGGCGATCGTGGCGACCGGTGACGGCTGAGTCTTCTGCAGGGATTGACCACAGAGGCACAGAGGCACAGAGGGGCCACAGGGCAGACATGGGTGGCACGCTTGAACACCAAGTTGGCTGCGGGGTGGCTTCTTGTCGGAGACGATCACGGTCCGTGAGTGCCGTGTTCAAGCATGCAGAGCCAGGAATACTCCGTGGCCCTCCGTGCTCCTTCGTGAGCTCCGTGGTGAAGCTCCATGGTGAGATTCACCCGAGCACCCGCCGCTCCGCCTCATCCACGAACTGGTCGAGGTAGAGCCGGCGGTAGCGACCGTCCTCGATCCGCATGAGCTCGGCGTGGCTCCCCTGTTCGACGACTCGGCCGTGATCGAGCAGCAGGATCAGGTCGGCTCTGCGGATGGTGCTCAGGCGGTGCGCGATGACCACCGAAATGCGGTCGGCGAGGATCGACTCGACCGCGTCCTGGATGGCGGCCTCGGTCTCGGCGTCCACCGAGCTCGTCGCCTCGTCCATGATGAAGATGGGCGGATCGGCGAGGAACGCGCGGGCCAGCGAGATCAGCTGACGCTGTCCGATCGAGAGTCGTTCCCCGCCTTCGCCGACCTGGAAGTCGAGCCCGTGTCCGTCATCGCCGCGGAGGGCGTCCACGAAGTCGAGGGCGTGGACCTGTTCGAGGGCGTGCCGGATCGCCTCCTCGGTCGCGTCGAGCCGCCCGTACCGCACATTGTCGCGCACGGTGCCGGTGAAGAGATGCGGCACCTGCTGCACGACGCCGAAGCGGGACTGCCACCAGTCGAGACCGCGTTCGCGGTAGTCCACCCCGTTGACCAGCACCCGCCCTTCGGTCGGTTCGTACCAGCGGGCCAGCAGTCCGGCGATCGTGGACTTGCCGCTGCCGGTGTGGCCCACGAGGGCGAGCGTGGTTCCGGGACGCAGCTCGAAGGAGACGCCGTCGAGCACCCGTTCGTCCTCGACGTACCAGTGCCCGACCTTCTCGAATGCGACCGACTCGATGACCGGATCGCCGCCGTCCTCGGCCCGGCCGGGCGTGGGGGAGGCGGCCTCGGCCTCGATGCGATCACGGACCTCGGGTCGGTCGCGGATGGCGGGGGTCTCGTCGATGAGCTCCTGCACCCGCTCCGCCGCGGCCTGCGCGTTCTGCAGATCGACGAATCGCTGGGCGAGTTCCTGGATCGGCTGGCTGAAGAGCACGGCGTACTGCATGAAGGCGATGAGGGTGCCGAGGGTGAGCCCGGTCTCGTCGCGGACCTGCACGCCGCCCGCCCAGAGCGCGAGGCCGACGCCGATCGAGCCGAGGCTCATCACGATGGGCAGGTAGATCGCCGACTGGAGCGCGTTCCGCACCGTCCAGAACCGCATCTCCTCGCTGAGGTCGCGGAACTCCGCGGCCGCGCCCTCCTCCCGGGCGAGCATGCGGGTGGTGCGCACGCCCGCGATCGTCTCGTTGTAGGTCGCGGTGATCTTCGAGTTCGTCCGGCGGATGCGCCGGCTCGACTGGAGCATGCGACGCTTGAACCACCAGGTCGCGATCGCCAGCGGGGGCACGATCACCGACACCGCGAGACCGAGTCCGGCATCGACCCGGAACATCGCGGCGAGGATCCCGACGAGCATGCACGATCCCCAGAAGAGATCGAGCAGGAACCACGGGAGCAGGCCGGTGACCTTGGTGACGTCGCTGGTGACCCGGGCCACGAGCCAGCCCGTGGACCGCACGTCGAAGTAGGCGAAGGGAAGCGACTGCAGGCGCTCGAAGCACGCGGTCCGCAGATCGAAGGCGACGCCGGTCGCCAGCGTCCCCGCGGCGCGGATGAACAGGAAGACGAG
>JAUIHC010000338.1 GCA_030432455.1 Phycisphaerae bacterium
CGAATCTCCAGCTTGCCTCGGCGGCCGCCCGCCGAGGGATTCCCTACCTCGTGACGATCCACGGGATGCTGGACACCTGGTGCATGACCAAGAGCACCCTGCGGAAGCGGGCCTTCCTCGCCCTCGGGGGCAGGCGGTGGTTGCGCGAGGCGGCGTGCATCATCTCGACCGCGGAGGGCGAGGTCGCCCAGACTCGCCACCATCACCCGGACACCCGCGTCGAGATCATCCCCGCCCCGATGGATCTCTCGGAGTACGAGTCGCTGCCCGGGCCGCAGGCCGCCGAGGCGGCGCTCGGGAACGATCTCGACACGGCCGATCCGATCGTGCTCTTCCTCAGTCGGATTCATCCGAAGAAGGGCCTGGAGGTCCTGATCGACGCCGCGGCGGTCCTGAGGGATCGCGGCGTTCGCGTGCGGACGATCGTGGCGGGCGGGCCGGACGGGCCCTACCGACGCGAGATGTCGGCCCGCGTCGAACGACTCGATCTCGGGAACCTCGTCCGCTTCGTCGGCCCGGTCGCCGGGGAGACAAAGCGCAGTCTCTTCCAGCGGGCGGAGGTCTTCGCCCTGCCGACGCATCAGGAGAACTTCGGCATCGTGTTCACCGAGTCGCTGGCCTGCGAGACCCCGGTTGTCACCACCCGCGGCGTGGACATCTGGCCCGAACTCGAAGCCTCGGGGGGTGCGTCCATCGTCGAACGGACGCCCGAGGCGTTCGCGGACGCGATCGCGGACATCGTCGGGGCATCGGAACGCAGCGCCGAGATGGGCGCGTCGGGTCGACGCTGGGTCCTTCGATACCTCGATGTGCACCGCGTCACCGACCGCTTCCTCGAGGTGTATCGATCAGTGAGTGCCGACCGCCGGGAGACGACGGCATGAAACCCTGGCGGACCAGACTGGCCGAGTCCTTCGAACGACTTCCGTTGGTGGTGCCGCTGGCCCGGCGGATGCGCCTGAATCGGATCCATGCCGCAGCCCTTCGAACCGCATCCTCGGGCGACCCGGTCATGCCGTCGGCACCGCCCGTGTTCGTGGTCGGCTGCGGCCGCTCGGGCACGACGATCCTCGGGAACCTGATCGGCATTCACCCGGCGGTCACATACCTGAACGAGCCCTATCACCTGTGGGCCGCGGTCGCCCCGGAACTCGATGTCACCAACCTCCACGCCCGCGTGCCACCCCGGCTCTGCTGGAGGGACCCCGCGACCGACGACGAACGGAGACGTTTCCTCCGCGTCTTCGGTCCGCTCGGTCGGCACGGGCGTCTCGTCGAGAAGACACCGCACAACATCTATCGCGTCGATTGGATCCGCAGCATCCTGCCCGACGCCCGATTCGTGAACATCCGCCGCAGCGGGGTCGAGGTGGTGCGCTCGATCGATCGGATCGCCTCGACCTCGACCTACCGGATGCTGCGGACCGACTACAACCAGTGGTGGGGCTCGCACGGCAGCAAGTGGACGGCCCTGGCCCGTGAGTGCCCGGAGTCGGGTCACGACTTCTGCGACGTGGATCGCCTGCGAACATCACGCGATCGCGGTGCCTACGAATGGCTCACGAGCCTCCGCGAAGCCGACCGTCTGGCGGATGCATGCGGCGATCTCTGGCTCGACGTCGACCACCGGGATCTGTGTCGGTCGCCCCGCACCGTGCTGAGCCGCATCTGCGAGCATTCGGGCCTGGCGCCCGATCCCGACTGGCTCGATCGATGCGAACGCGAGGTCGTGGAACGGGAGTCCCCCCCGAAGACGGTCGTCCTCGACGACGCCATCCGGGATCGGTTCAACGACATGCAGGAGAGACTCGGCTTCGGTGGCCGGGGCGTGACGGCCGGCGCCGGGGCGTGAACCAGCGGCGGTCCGGTCAGCCCGCCAGATGCAGCCGCCCGCCGACCAGACCGCTGGTCGTGGTCGAGGGAATGGTGCCGGTCGGGGGCGGGGTGGTCGCGACCGTGGCGGTCACATCTCCCGGCACGCCAGCCTGCTGGTCGATGACCAGCTGCCAGGTCTCGCGTTCGTAGGTGAGCAGCTCGACGACCGAGTCGATCAGCGTGGCGTCCTTCTCGGCCATCGCCTCCATCATCCGGGAGATGAGGAAGGTGTAGAGGCTGTTCAGTCGCTGGCAGAGAACGGGGTCGTGGTCGGCCTTCAGGCCCGAGAGCAGTTCGGTGAGGATCGCCCGGCACTGCCGACTGCCATCGAAGGCCTGCTCGAAGTTCCGGCTGGACAGCCCCTCCCGGCACTGGCCGGCGAAGCGGATCGCTCCATCGACGAGCATGAGTCGAAGTTCGACCGGCGAGGCCGTCATGACCTTCGTGCGGAGATACGCCTGGGCACGCTGATTCATCATGGCGATCCTTGTATCGGTCCGGACCCACGCCCGATTGAGCGGCCTGTCGGGAACGGGCGGTTTCGGCAGGCGATACCGGCGCTCCCGCGCGATTCCTGCGCCCCCGCCCATCCCTCGATCAACCGATCAGCGCCCCCGCCATCGCGATGTTCTGACTGATCGCGCCCAGCGAACTCTGCTGGCTCTGGAGCTTGGCCAGCGCCTCCTCCATCGCCGCGAACTGCCGCTGGAGGCGAACCCGCTTCGCCTCGATCCGGTCGTCCACCCGCTCGATGCGATCGTTCTGCGAGTCGATCAGCGTCTGGAACTGACGGTCGGCCAGGGTCATCACACCATCGACGGAGTTGGTCATCCGCTCGGAGAACTTCTTGAAGATCTCGCCGAAGCCCTGCGCCGTGTAGGTCGTGGTCGTCCGATCGACGGTCACGCCCTCCGCGATCGTCTCGGTCGTCGACCCCTGCTGCTCGAACGCGGTGAAGAGGTTCGCGACCGCCGCGGGATCGTTGTCGTAGGCGGCCTCGAACTTCTCCTTCTTGAACTCGATCTGGCCGTCCTTGCCGATGCGGATCCCGACCTCGGAGAGGTAGCGGTACTGCGTATCCACGCCGACCGCCGCCTGCTGAAGCGTCCGGTACATCTCCGACCTGACCCGAGAGACGGTCGGGTCGCCGAGCAGCGGCCCCCGCGTCTCGGTCTCCGCGTCGTAGTCGTCGTAGTCGTTGATGCGACCGACCGCGTCGTTGAACGTGGTGACGAATCGCTCGATCGCCTCGAGGATTCCAGTGCGGTCACGCGTGATGTTCACGGAGACCGGCGAGCTGCTCACCGACCGCAGATCGAGCGAGACGCCGGGGACGACGTCCTCCACCGTGTTCGAGTCGCTTTCGACCAGGATCGCGTTCTCGCCCTCGCCGATGAAGACCTTCGCGTTCTGAGCCTTCGTGAGCGTGGAGAGGCCGAGATCGACGTCTCCCGAGTCGACCACGAGATCGCCCGCGAGCCCGCTGATCTCGGACGCGAGCACGAGACGGTACGGCGTGCCCCCGGCGCCGGTATCGAGGATCGACGCCGAGACCGCGATGCCGGCGTCGTTGATCTTGCCGACCACATCGTCGAGCGTGTCGGTGGTCTCGAACTCCACCACCTTCTCGTACGAGCCGTCGATGCTCCCGCCGATCTCGTCGGCCTCGCCGACGATGCCGAGATCGCGGGCGACGCTGCCAGAGATCGACTCGACCTTGAGCAGCGTGTTCGGCGTCTCCGCGTTCACATCCACGAGGATCATCCCGTCGCCGTTCTCGTTGAGCCGGGCCTCGACGGCGTCGAACCGCGCGTTGATCTCGCGCATGACGTCGTAGAGCGTCTTCGAGTCGGAGCCGATGTCGATGGTGCCGGTGTCGCCGCTGCTGTCGGTGATGCGGAACCGACCCGTCCCCACGCCCTTGCCGTAGTTGAGTTCCGAGAGCGGCGTGCCGAGCGAGACGTACTGCCGCTGCAGGTTCTCGCCGCGAACC
>JAUIHC010000339.1 GCA_030432455.1 Phycisphaerae bacterium
CGGTACGCCTTCGGTCGAGCGCCGAGCAACGGCGAGTACCGCGCGTGCCGGTCGTTCCTCAACGACTTCGACGATGCGTGGCTCGACGACCAGCGCGACCGTGCCCGATCCGAATCACCGCAGGAACGCCGACGCCGATTCGTCGCCCAGCGTCTTCGCGAGCGAAGCGCTGGCGCCGGGTTCGGCCCCGCCCCCACCGCGCTGCCCGACCCCGAACGGGAGGCGTGGACGGCGCTCTGCCAGACGCTGCTGCAATCCTCCGAGTTCCGAACCCTCGACTGACCTCGTCCCGGACGTCTCCCATGGATCTCTGCTCGAATCGCATCACACCCGGACTCGACCGCCGCTCGATGCTCCGCACGCTCGCGTTCGGCTTCGGCTGGACCGCGTTCAGCGGACTCGCGGGCGCCGCCGCTCGGCTCCCGATGCTTCCCGGCGACGGCCCGCTCTCGCCGAAGTCGCCGCATCACGCCGCGACCGCGAAGCGGGTGATCTTTCTCTACATGGCGGGTGCGCCGAGCCATGTGGACACCTTCGATCACAAGCCCGAGCTGGTCCGCATGGACGGCACCTCGGTGCGACGGAACGCGAAGCTCCTCGCGAGTCCGTGGGCGTTCCGGCCCCGTGGCGAGAGCGGTCTCATGATCAGCGACCTCTTCCCCGAGGTCGCCGCCCATGCCGACCGTCTGTGCCTGCTGCGGGGCATGAAGGCGGGCATCCCCGCCCACGCGCAGGCGTCGATGCAGATGCACACCGGCTCGTTCCAGTTCGTCCGCCCCTCGATGGGCGCCTGGTCGGTCTACGGACTCGGCTCGGAGAACGAGAACCTGCCGGGGTTCATCACCATCAATCCCGGAGGTCAGGGGGCCGGGAACTACGGCAGCAGCTTCCTTCCCGCCGCGTACCAGGGAACCCCGATCGATCTCCCCCGCAACGGCGCGATCGCGGAGGCGCTCCCCCATCTGGACAACGAGCATCACGGCTCCGAGGTGCAGCAGCGCCAGCTGCAGTTCCTGCGACAGCTCGAGCGTGAGCGCGAGCGGCGGGAGGGTCGCAGCGCCCCGGTCGAGAGCGTGCTGGAGCAGTACGAGCTCGCGTTCCGCATGCAGACCGAGGTTCCCGGGGTGGTGGACATCGCCGGCGAGAACCGTCGCACGCTGGAGATGTACGGCATCGGCGAGGACGACACCGACCAGTTCGGCCGCCAGTGCCTGCTGGCGCGTCGGCTCGCCGAGGAGGGCGTCCGATTCATCGAGCTCTCCGCGGGCGGCTGGGACACCCACCGGAACATGCGCGAGGCGCTGGCGGAACGGTGTCGGTCGGTGGACAAGCCGATCGCGGGTCTGCTCGCCGATCTCCAGCAGCGGCGGATGCTCGACGACACGCTGGTGATCTGGGGCGGCGAGTTCGGACGAACGCCGTACGCTCAGGGCGACGACGGCCGTGACCACAACGCCCGGGGCTTCACGATGTGGATGGCCGGCGGCGGCGTGAAGGGCGGCATGTCCTACGGCGCGACCGACGAGACCGGCGGCGAGGCGGTCGAGGGCGTCATGGACATTCACGACTGGCACGCGACCATCCTTCATGCCCTCGGACTCGACCACGAACGACTCACCTGCAACCACGCGGGCCGGGACTTCCGGCTGACGGATGTGCACGGCAGGGTGCATTCGGGAGTGTTTGCGTAGAAAGGATGGCTGCGCGACGGCGTCGGTGATCGCGTGAAGGGGACAGGCCCGGAGGTTGGCGACGGGACGGCGTCAGTGGCGTGGAGGGTCCTGTCCCCGCCGTCCGGACCGTCGTCAGCCGGTCGCGCGGAGCAGCACGACGCCGGTGATGATGATCGCGAGACAGGCGACTCGCGCGGTGGACTTCGACTCGCCGAGTCTCCACATGCCCCAGCCCGCGGTGCCGACGGCGCCGATCCCGGTCCAGACCGCGTAGGCGGTGCCGATCGGAATCGTGCGGGCGGACCACGACAGCAGACCCATGCTGAGCACCATCGCGACCACGAACCGCCCGGTCGCCACGCGATCTCGGAAGCCGTCGCTCGCCTTGAGCGACACCGCGCCGAGGCACTCGAAGATCGCCGCGACCAGCAGGATCGTCCAGGTCACGACGACTCCCCCGATCGATCAAAGGCACGGAGCCCGACGACGCCCGCGATCACGAGCGCGATCCCGAGCAGTCTCATCGTGGTGACCGGCTCCTCGTGGACGAACCGGCCGAGCACCGCGGTGCCGGTCGCGCCGAGTCCGGTCCAGACCGCGTAGGCCGGGCCGATCGGAAGCGTGCGGGTCGCCCGCGCGAGCGGCAGGAACGCGGCGATCATCGCCGCGACCACGAGAATCGACGGCACCGGACGGGTGAAACCCTCGGTGAACGGCAGGCCGACCGCCCACGCGACCTCGAAGACCGCGGCGATGAGGACAAGGGTCCACGCGAACGAGCGGTCGTCGGGTGACGACGCCGCCTCAGCCATCGACCTTGACGAGACGCGTCACGCGCCCGATCGGCACCCATTCGGCGACGAGGATCGAGCCGTCCTCCAGGAAGATCGCATCGTGCGGATGCACGAACCGGCCCGGCTTGAACGCCTCGCGGGGCTTGCCGCGGAGATCGGTCGGGTGCCCGTCGCCGAGCATGACGATGGGCTTGTACGACTCGTCGTAGAGCGTGACCACGCTCTCGAGGTCCGGCACCAGCATGACACCGTCGCGGAAGTCGACGTCGCACGGTCGCCGCACGCCGTCGGTGTGGATCGACAGCGACGTGCCGTCGAGATCGAAGACCTGAAGACGGCGGTTGCTGCGGTCCGCGACGACGACCCGCGGCTCGGCGCCGCGAGGGTCGATCCACAGACCGTGCGGACACGCGACCTGCCCCTTCTCGCCACCGGGCTTCGCGAAGATCGACTTCCATGTCCCGTCGGCGCCGAAGCGATGGATGTACGACCGGCCGTATCCGTCGCCGACCAGCAGATCGCCGTCGGGAAGGAACGCGACGTTGGTCGGGCACCAGTCGGTCGGGGCGTCGTACACGCCGCTCTCCATCGGGCACGACGCCGACCAGATCACGGAACCGTCGAGTCCGGTCTTGACCACGCACCGCCGACGGGTGTCGCAGTGGTAGAGCCGCTCTCCGTCGGATTCGCGCCGCAGGTCGAGGCCGTGGGCCCCACCCGCGAACTCGTCGCCCCACGCCTCGATGAACCTGCCATCGGGTCCGAAGACGCAGACCGCCGACCGCCGCGTGCTGCCCTGTCCGACGGTGTGGGCCACGTAGATCCGACCCGAAGCGTCCTGAGCGAGACCGTGCGTGTCGCCGAAGGCGAGACCGTCGGGCGGCGTCAACCAGTCGTGCTCGCAGTGCCAGCGGTTGGAGCCTTCACCGAGGACGAGGTCGTCGCGGCGGGTCGGACGAGTCGGCGCCGCGGCGAAGGCGACGGTCGCGGGCAGGGCGGCGAGGGTCAGGGAGCCGGCCAGAAAGCGGCGGCGGTCGGTCATGGTCATGTCGGGTGGGTCCGCGGAGAGGGTTCAGGGTTGGAAAGGCGACGCCCGCACGAACGAGGTGCGGGCGTCGCGTCGGTTCTCATCGTCGCGCCGCCCCGAGGAGCGGAGCATTCAGGATTCACCAGTCGTCGTCGTGGTCGCGACGCTTGTCCTTGCCGCGTCCGCGCCGGCCGCTGTCCTTCTCGAACATGCCGCCGCCGCCGCCGCCGCCACCGCCGCCGGGACCACCGGGGCCGCCGCCACCACCGCGGAATCCACCACCACCGCCACCACCGCCGCCGCCGCCACGGAAGCCACCGCCTCCGCCGCCGCCGCCGCCTTCACGGCGAGGTCGGAACCCGCCGCCCC
>JAUIHC010000340.1 GCA_030432455.1 Phycisphaerae bacterium
GAGGACGACCACGAGCCGCGGGCCCTCGCCATCAACGGACGGGCCCCGACGGGATTCAAGGGCGGCATTCGAGATGTCGAGATCATCGAGCGGCGGCGACTGCTGGAGGAGGCGCTCCCGGTTCTGACCAGTCGCGATGGTCGCATTCCCTGGATCGTGCTGCTGGTCGATGAAGGGTGGTCCGACGGTCTGGATGCCGCCCGCATCCTCGAGGCCACGGTGCCGATCGTGGGGGATGCCACGCCACGCGTCCTGCGGATCGAGGCCGGGGATGATGCGACGCTCCGAGACGCGATCGTCGGGGCGGCCCGCAGCGATCGGCCTGCGGTGCTGGCGGTCCGGCGACGCGAACGGCTCGGCGGCCTCGACCTCGAGGAGATCGATCGACTCGGATACGCCCCGATCATCCGCGTCAGAAGTCGGATCGACGACGCCTGCGGCGTCCGCAACGTCGAGGAACCGCGGGTCGATCCATCACTCCCGCGACCCGAGGATGTCTCCTCGGTGATGCGCCTGGAGTCGGTGCGGGGCCGCCTCGGCGGGCGGTGGATCGTGCGGATCGCCCGCATGATCGAGATCGCCGAGATCGTCCGGCAGCGGGAACCGTTGCCCGCAGTGCCGCTGCGGGCGGACGCGTCGCTGCCCGCGCCCGCCGCCCGACACCGGGGACAGGGGCGATGGCGGGCCCATGTCGCGGGCATCCGGGGCACGAGTCCGGGGGCCGCGACCTCGGTGCTCGTCCGGGCGGGCGAGGCGATGGGATTCGATGTCCATGTCCTCGGCGGTCCGTCGATCGGTGCCGTCGCATGGGCGCAGGTGCTCTTCACCCGGCCCCTTCGCGAACTTCGCGACGACACGCTCTGCCCGGGGATTCCGTACGGCGAGGCCGATCTCATCCTCGGGGTCGATCCGCTGGAGACCATGCGCTCGCTCGGGCCGGACCCCGATCTGCGGGTCGCGACCCCGGGCCGAACCACCATCGTCGCGCAGTCGAGGGTCGGGGCGGATGAGCGGCATCCGCCGTCCCGCGAGGCGGCATCGCATCTGCCGACGCTCGCGGCCGCCGCGTGCGGGACGATCGATGACCGGGTGCTCGACGTGGCCGCGCGGGTGCGGCAGCAGTTCGGTCAGGAGCGGCTGCTCGACATCGTGCTGCTCGGCATCGCGTTCCAGCAGGGCGTGGTGCCGGTCACCGTCGAGGCGATGCAGACCGCGGTCGGCGCCGTGGAGCGGGGCGGCTTCGGCCGGACCGCGGAGGCGTTCCGGTTCGGTCGCATGCTGGCGCTGGAGTCGGGGAGCGACCGGCAGGATCGCCCGGCGTCGGATCCGATCGGCCGACGCCGTCGCGAAGTGCTGCTGGAGACCCGCATGCTCCGGGGTCGGGATGCCGCCCGCTGGCTCGACCAACGCATCGATCGGGCGCTTGGCCAGATGCCGGGGCTGCTCGAGACCGAGCCGGGACGGCGGTCGATCGACGATCTGCTGCTCGCCCTCGCCCGGCTGTTCCGGCGTGGCGGGCGTCCGCTCGTGGACTCGTATCTGGATCGACTCGTCGCGCTGCACGCTCGGGATCGTGGCGATGCCGGTCGCGAACTGACCCGCTCCGCGGTGCTGCTTCTCGCCGAGGCGATGCTGCCCCGCGATGCGTTCAGTCTCGCGATCGCGGCGACCGGGCTCGATCACCGTCGTCGTCTGCGGCGCCGCTTCGCGGTGCGGCGAGCCCGGGGCGATCGCATCGAGCGGACCTACGTGGCCCGCATCGACCTGATCGGATTCGACCGGCACCTGCGGATCGACCTGCCGGTGTCGCCGTGGATCCTCGGTCTGGTCGCGAGGATCGGCCGCTCGCTTCCCTCGTCGTGGCGCAGCGATTCGGTCTCCCGCCGCCGACGCGAGGCGATCGAGCAGGCGATCGATCTCGCCGCGCTGTCCACCGGCGATCGCGAGGCGTATCGGGCCTGGTCCACGCGTCTGCGCGACTGGGCCTCGATCGCCGCGGACGGTCGCCTCCACGATCTTCCGCCCGCCAGGTTCGAGGGGATGCCGGAGATCACGGCCGCCGACGCCCCTCGGTGAGCGGGCGACGGGGAGGGCGTCAGTGGGTTCCGGCCCGTCGCTCGTGCCGCAGCTGGCCGCAGGCCGCCGCGATGTCGCGACCACGGCTCGCCCGGATGTGCGCGTTCACGCCGCGTCGTCGCAGCTCCTTCTGGAACCGGTGCACATCGTCGGACCCCGGACGGCGGAACGGCAGACCTGCGACCTCGTTGTAGCGGATGAGGTTGATGTTGCAGCGAAGCGTCTTCGCGTGGGCGGCGAGCTCGCGGGCGTGCTCGGGGCGATCGTTCAGGCCGCCGAGCAGGATGTACTCCAGCGTGATCTCCCGGCCGCACGAGTCGAAGTAGGCGCGGCAGGCGTCCAGCAGCTCCGGCACCGTCGAATACTCCGCCCACGGGATGATCTCGCGTCGGAGTTCGTCGTTGGGGGCGTGCAGGCTCAGGGCGAGGGTCACGGGGACGTCGAACTCCGCGAACCGGCGGATTGCGGCCGGGAGGCCGACGGTGGAGACCGTGATCCGACGGGCCGAGATGCCGAGGCCCCACGGCGCGTTGAGCGTCCGGATCGCCGCGGTCACGGCGCGGGCGTTGGCGAGCGGCTCGCCCATCCCCATGAAGACGATGTTGCTGATCCGATCGACTCCGGGGAGACGCCCCAGTCGCCACGCCTGCTCGACGATGCGGCCGCGGGTGAGGTTGCCTTCGAGTCCGCCGAGACCGCTCGCGCAGAACCGGCAGCCGACCGGGCAGCCGACCTGACTGGAGATGCACGCGGTGCGGCGATCCTCGGTCGGGATCATGACGCACTCGGTCTGCTTCTCGGGTTCGCTCGGGAGCACCGGCAGCGGCGTGGTGCCGGAGGACCCCGGATCGCCCGACTCGCTCGCGGCGACCACCGCGGCGTTGGAGTCCGCGTGTTCCGGCCAGCCCAGCAGCAGCTTGCGGGTGCCGTCGGAGGCGGTCCGATCGGCGAGGGTCACCGCATCGCCGAAGCGGAGCGACTCGGCGACCACCGCCCGGGCCCGCCTGGAGAGATCGGTCATCGCCTCGGGATCGGCCACGCCGCGCTGGTACACCCAGCGAAGCACCTGGTCGCCGAGGAACGCCGGAAGATCCCGCTCGACCGACCAGTCGCGGAACGACTCGGGGTCGAGGTCGAAGACGTTCGTGGGCTCGGCGGTCGTCACTCCGAGGCGCCGATCGTGAGGTCCACGGTGCGATGCGGGATCCCGTGCTGATCGAGCAGGCGGTCCAGGTCGCCGGCCCGGTCGAGCAGGATCCGCCGGTCGCTCGGATCGATCCCGCGGTCCCGCATGACGCTCTTGAGCGATCCGGGGAGTCCGAACTCGACGGACTCCCGGTCGATGTCACGCTGCTCGACCTCGCCGCCGAAGGTCTCGACGATGTGCAGCACGAGATCGTTGACCAGATCGTCCGGGGCGCTGGCGCCGGCGGTCACCAGCACGGTGCCGATGCCCTCGAACCACGTCGGATCCAGTTCGCTCCGATCGTCGATGAGCCGGGCCGGGGTGCCGACGTTCTCCGCGATCTCGGTCAACCGCACGCTGTTGGAACTGTTCCGGCTGCCGACCACCAGCACGAGATCGCAGTCGGGCGCGATCTCCCGCACCGCGTGCTGGCGGTTGGTGGTGGCGTAGCAGATGTCGTCGCTCGGGGGCGCCTTGATCGTCGGGATCGCCTCCTTGAGGGCCTTGATGATCACGTCGGCGTCGTCGGTCGAGAGCGTCGTCTGGGTGAGGTAGACGACCTTCTCGGGATCCTCGATGCG
>JAUIHC010000341.1 GCA_030432455.1 Phycisphaerae bacterium
GGCCCGCTGGGCGAAGTCGCGCGGGTGATCGGGGCGGCTTCGGCGAGCGCAGGCGATCAGGAGTGAGGTGAGCAGGAGACGCTGGGGTCGCGCGGTCGCCGAACGCTCAGCGATCGCGATCGACCACGGCGTCCGCGAGGTCGCGGAGCAGGTCGCCGGTGTCGCCGAAGTCACAGCCGCCGATCGCCTCGGTGCCGACTCGCACCTGGGAGACCGCGAACTCCAGTGACCGCTCGATCGCGTCGCCGGTCTGCAGCAGCCGCAGCACGCCCTCGGCATTCCGTGCCCGGAACGCCTCGACCGCAGCGCCGAAGGTCGCGGCATCCGCGCCGTCCAGAAGCAGGATCATCGGCAGCGTCAACTTCCCCTTCGCGAGGTCGCGACCGACCGTCTTGCCCACCACCTCGGGGTCGCCTTCGAGATCCAGGATGTCGTCCCGAACCTGAAAGGCGATGCCGAGCCGCTCCCCGAAGGTGCCCAGCGCTTCGGCGACCGCCTCGTCCGCACCGACCATTCGAGCGCCCAGCCGACCGCACGCCCCGACCAGCACCGCGGTCTTGCGACGCACGATCTCCAGATAGGTCGGAAAGTCGAGCCCGAGATCGTCGCGATGGTGCAGTTGGACGAGCTCGCCCTCGCAGAGCGTGTTGGTGACGCGGCCGAGCCGCTCGGTGAGATCCGCATCGCCGATCGTCGCGCTCAGGTGGAACGCGTTGGAGATGAGGTAGTCGCCGAGCATGACCGCCGTCTCGTTGCCGTTGAGGCGGTTCACCGTGGCCCCACCCCGCCGATCGTCGGCCTCGTCGAGGACGTCGTCGTGCACGAGCGTGGCCATGTGGATCATCTCGACCACCGCGGCGAGCCGCTGAAGGTCGTCGCGCTTGAGGACGGCGAGATCGCCCCGGGCGGCCGCGAGCCCCGAGAGCAGCGTGAGCGTCGGGCGGAGCATCTTGCCGCGATACCGGGCCACATGCCGCGCCAGCGACTCGACGGCGGGAAACTCGCTCGCGATCTGCGACTCGAAGATCGCCTCCACGCCGCGCAGCGCCTCCGCCAGCGGCAGGGCGATGCGTTCGTGTCGGGCGTCGATCTCGATCATTCGAAGGTCCGGTGCCTGAGGCGGGTGGGTCGCTCGTCCGGTCTTCGCGGCGTCCGGATGCCGGATTCGGGGAGACGGACCGGCGTCACTTCTCGGCCGTGAAGTAGGCGATCCACCCGGGGCACGCCTCGCCGCGCTCGGTGGGCTCGAACTCCCCGTCGCCGTCGCCCGACTCCTCGTCGGTCCCCTCCCACCAGACGGTCACCTTCTGGAAGCCCGCTTCGAGCAGGAGTTCGCGGATCTCGGGGATCGACCAGAGCCGCCACTCGTAGGTGAAGGCCTTGGTCATCTCCGACCCGTCGGGGAAGCGGAAGTGGATGTGGTTCACCACGTCGCCGGTGATCGGGTCGTACTGGTTCTGATCCCAGACATAGGTGAAGCCGTCGAGGTTGCGCTCCTCCTCCATCTCGGTGTAGGAATCGCTGCCGCCGTAGGCGTCGCAGATCAGGATGCCGTCGTCGGCGAGGTCGCGATGCACCGCCGCGAAGTAGTTCCGAAGCTCGTCCCGCGTCTTGAACAGGAAGTAGCTGAAGTTCATCGCCAGCACCGTCTCGATGCCGGTCGCCCCGGACTCCCGCACGTCCTTCCGTCGGATCTCCAGCCGCGACCGCTGGTCGTCGTCGAGCGTCGGAAGATTGCGGTTCCGTCCCCAGTCGAGCACCTCCTCGTCGAGATCGACGCCCACCGCGGTGTTGTCGTCGCGACGACGGATCCACTCGCAGGCGGCCGCGAAGGTGCCGCAGAAGTCCTCGCGAAGGGTGCGGGCGGTGCGACCTCGCAGCCGCTCCCAGACGCGGTCCACGAAGTCGATCTCCGCGTCCACGTTCTGCACCGACAGCTCGTAGAGCTCGTGGCGGTCGCTGTCCCGGGCGGTGCGCCAGCCCTGCTTGACCTTCGTGCCCTTCTTCGACTTCTTCTTCTCGGTGCGTCGCGACATGGGCGGAGAGTGTAGCGGAGCCCGTCCGGGAGCACGCCCCGGTCCCGGCGATCACCCGGTCGTCCACGCCGCGAGCAGCAGCCCCAGATCGCCGCCTCCGACCGACCCGTCGCGATCGAGGTCGAGGCTCGGATCCACGGATCCCCAGCCCGCCAGCAGCAGCCCGAGATCGGCGCCGTCCACACGACCGTCACCATCCAGATCGGGGCTCGGTGCCCCGCAGGCCCCGTCCGCGAGAAGCACGCACATCTCATCCCAGGCCACCACGCAGCAGTACGGGTCGATCGCGCACACCGCCCCGCAGCAGTCGTCGTCGTCGCAGCCCGGACCCTCGTGAACCGCCTCGCACGATCCGCCGCTGCCGCAGGTCGGAATGGACCCGCACTCCGCACCACACACCAGCGTCGCGATCGTCACGCACAGATCGTCCCACGCCGACTCGCAGCAGAAGGCGTCGATCCCGCAGACGCACGACTCGACGACGGCGTCGTCGGTGCCCGGGCCGCCGGTCTCGCACGGTGGATGACCGGGATCGGTCTCGATCACGAGGTCGTCGAGCCGGGTCGCATCCGCCACGCTCGACCCGGATCGAATGCGGATCCGAACCTCGTCGCGGCCGAGGACCGGCGCGAGATCGACCTCGACGGTTCGACATCCCGGGTCCGAGGACACCGCGACCCGGCCGAGCTCGATCGGCGGCTCGTCGGCGATCCTCGCCTCGAAGACCGGCCCCGGCACACCCGCAGCGACCGAGACCGTGCATCGGAGCCGGCCCGTGCCGGCGGTGGTGAAGTCGAGGCATCGCGTCTCGATGGCGGACCAGGGATAGCCGCCGGCGAACCGCATCGCCGCGTCACCCGACCCCGCGCATCCGCCCGAGATCGTGAGGAACGGCCCGATGCCCTCGCACGCCTCGAAGATCTCGGGAAACGCGGTACAGACGCCACCCGGGACATACGCGGTTCCGAAGGTCGTCGCCAGCGCCGCGTCGCACGACTCGCCGCACGAGCCGCACCCTGCGTCCGCGATCGTGTCCACGCACACCGCATCCCACGCCACCTCGCAGCACCACGGGTCGGCGGCGCACACGCACGCCTGGATCTCCGCATCGGCGCAGCCCGGTCCCCCGGTCTCGCAGCAGTCGTGCTGGTCGGCGTCGGCGCAGTCCATCCCCTCGATGAACAACTCGTCGACGAGCAGCACCGCTGGGCCGGGATTGACGAGCATCCACTGCAGGCGGCCGTCGGCGGCGACGCCATGATCGACGGCCAGATCGAGACACGCGCCTCCGACCGCGGACACCGGCACCGTCGTTCCGCTCGCCGGTGAACACCCGGCCACCGGACCGAGCCGCATCCACGCGGTCGGCGCGTCGAGACTCGCCGCGTAGATCCAGACCCGAAGACGCCCGCACCCCGGCGTCGGCCGCAGGGTCGCGACGATCCGGTCCCCGGGATCGAGCCGCCACGCGGAGCCGGTCGGACAGAAGCCGTTGGACACGAGACGCCCGTCGAGGCGGCACCACTCGATCGCCAGCGGCGGACCGTCGTCGTCCCTCGGACCGGTCGCCGAGGTGAACGACTCGAGATGCAGCGCCGCCCAGTCCTGCCCCGAGGCCGCGGATGCGACCACCGGGACGATCGTCGCGATGGCGACGATCGCCCGGACGACGACCGATCTCGAGGCGTTCCGGGGGGTCATGCGGGTCGGGTCAAGTCTGCCCGCGCCCGCCGTCCGCGCCGCCGCGGCCACCCCGCACGCATCACGGCCGAGTCGCGATTCCCGCACGATCCGCACCACCC
>JAUIHC010000342.1 GCA_030432455.1 Phycisphaerae bacterium
CGGTCTTCGAGGTGGGCAGGTTGCTGCAGTCGCCAAGGGCGAAGACGTCGGGGTGGCGCACATGCTGGAGCGTGTGCTTGTCCACCTCGATCCACCCCGACTCCGAGAGCGGCGTGCCCTTGGTGACATCGAGGGGACCCATCGGAGGCGTGACGTGCATCAGGTCGTACTTCATCACGACATCGTCGCCGCCGCCCTCGCCCATGCAGGCGAACACCGCCTCCTTGGCCTCGACCCGGATCTCCTTGAGATCACGAAGGAACCGTCGCTCGATGCCCCGCTCGTCGCAGATCCGGGTCAGGGTCCTCGCGTACTTCGGCACCGAGAAGATGCCGCCCTTGGCGTTGCAGAAGGCGACGGTGCACGAGTCGCGGATCCCGCTGCGGCGCCAGTGGTCCTCGGCGAGGTACATGATCTTCTGCGGGGCGCCGCCGCACTTGACCGGCGTGTCCGGCTGCGTGAAGAGCGCCGTGCCGCCGCGGAACGACTGGATGTTCCTCCAGGTCTTCTCGGCGTTCTCGTACGAGTAGTTGCTGCTGACGCCGCTGTCGGGCCTCGCCATCGCCTCGGTGAGACCGGGAATCCGGTCCCAGTCGATCTGCAGTCCGAGCGCCACGACGAGCTGGTCGTAGGAGAGGACCTTTCCCGAGTCGAGGGTGACGGACTTCGAGTCGGGATCGAATCCGGCCACGCGATCACGGATCCACTCCACGCCATCGGGGATGAACTCGGCCTCGTGCCGCTGCGACTCCTCCTTGGGGAAGACGCCGCCGCCCACCAGCGTCCAGAGCGGCTGATACCAGTGCGTGTCCGACGGCTCGACGATCACGACTTCGGGCGGATTCGCCGTGTTCCGGAGTCGGGCGGCGACGGTGATGCCGGCGGTGCCACCGCCCAGAACGACGACTTCGTGATGCTCGCTCATGCCGTGCAGGCTCCAGAGATCGGGTCGGTGCAGCGACGGCCGCGACCGTCGAGGGCGGCACCGAAGAGTCGGAGGAATTCAAGAAGGAAGGCGGTGGCCCGCCGAGCATCGGGATCACCGAGTCGCCTCAGGACGCCGAAGGGGCCGACCGACCCCGTGGGCTGCTCCGTCGCCGACACCACCGAGCACGTCATGCGGCTCAGCACCTCGAGCACCTTGGGATGGAGCAGGTCGGACCGAAGCAGTTCACCGAGCGCCTCCAGTTCGGTCTCGGAGATCCGCTGGCCGAGGAAGAGCATCGCGTGAAGCCCGTTGCGGAGGCAGGTGTCCACACAGATCCCGTCGCCCATCGCCCGGCGGACCTCGTCGTCCATGATGTCCGCGAGCATGGCCGCGAGATTCGGCCCTTCGGCCACCAGCTCGGCGGCCTGTTCGAGGGCGTCCACCCGGGCGACGATCTCGCCGACCGCGGACAGGACCCGTTCATCGGTGGCCTTCTCCAGCAGTCCGATCGCCGCCTTCGCCCGGGCGTCCACATCGATGCCGCGAGCCGCGAGCCGCGCGACCTCGTCGTCGAACGCATCGCCCGCCATGGCAGCGGTGGCGAGCAGATCGTCACTCGAGACGCCCGCAACGGCCGGAGCCGACACTGGAGCCGCCGCGTGACGCTCGATGGTGTCCAGCCGCCGCTCGATCGATTCCAGCTTCGCCAGAATCAGGACATGCGTCTTCCTGGCGTCGATCCCGACGGGACTGTCGTCACTGGCGATCTCCGCCTCGATCCTCTGATATTCGGTTGGGTCCACACGGAGCTCCGGTCGCGGCCTGTCGATCGGGACGAGCCGCCCCCATCGGAGGGACGACACGCGGGGTGGTGCCACGAGTCGATCGACGGGTTCCCGGGAATCCCAGATCGGGGCGTCGATGGCCGGTGGCCCGGACAGGCACCCGATGCTCCCTGCCGTAGACTGCGACCTGTTCAGAAAGAGGCCCTCATGCGAACGATCTGGTCGATTCGATCTTCTTCCCGCATCACCTGCACCCTGCTCGCCGCCACGGTGGCGACCTCGGGCTGCGATCAATCGGCGTCGCCGCCGCCGACGACGACCGACCGCGCCGCGGAGCCCTCCGCAGCCGCGACATCGAGCCCGCCGCCGACCAATCCGATGGCCTCACCGCCGCCGGCGGCCTCGGCGACATCCGCCGACCTGCCCCCCTATGCGACGCTCGCCTTCGACAACCCCCTCGTGGACTTCGGTCGACTCGCCGACTTCGACAAGCGCCAGGCGACCGTGATGTTCCGGAACGACGGCGGCACTCCCCTTCGGATCACCAAGGTCGAGCCGACCTGCGGCTGCACCTCGGTCGGCTTCGACACGAGTCGCACCTATGCCCCGGGCGAGCGAGGCGAGATCACCCTCGCGTTCACGCCGAAGGGACAGGGCCCGCAGACCAAGCTGGTCCGCGTGCTCTCCAACGATCCCGACGAGCCGGTCCGCAACATCACGATCAAGGCGAATGTCGTGCCCTCGCTGTCGGCGGAACCGAGGGTGCTCCAGCTCGATCGGATCCCGCTCGGCGAGCCCTTCGCGACCGGGACCACACTGACCGCCCTTCGGCCGGGGATCGATCTCCGCACGGTCACGCTCGGCGGCGATCTTCAGCCGCATGCCCGCGCGACGATCACGCCCGCAGGGACCGACGGAGCCGGTCGCGACACCTGGCGGGTCGACGTTGTGCTCGACGATCGCCTGCCGTGGGGCTGGCACACCGGCAGCATGGTCGTGAACGGGGTCGCCTCCACCGAGGACGGCGAGCGTCCGGTCTCGATGAACTTCGCCATCAACGGATCGGTGGAAGGCGACCTGCGGGCGAGCGACAGCATGCTTCGGCTCATGGTCGTCGCGCCGGGCGGCACGATCGAGCAGTCGATCGACCTTCGCCGCGACGACGGCGAACCCTTCCGATGCACCGCCGCCGCGGTCACGGGCGATCGGACCGCCGGCTTCGCGGCCGACGTCGCCCCGCTCGACCCCGACGGCCGGGCCTGGCGGGTGACGCTCTCGGGCACCGCGCCCACGACCCCCGGGTCGCTGGTCGGTTCGGTGCTGATTTCCACCGACGTGCCCGGCGAGGAGGCGATCGCGGTCCGAATCGGCGGCGTCGTCCGCCGATGAGCGAGGGGTGATCACGCCGTGATCCACCGCGCATCTCCCGGCTGGCCATTGCTCCAGTGCGGGCGTCGTGCTACGGTCGGTTCGTGCCCGCCTCGATCCGCCCCAGACTCGACCGTCTCCGCCGCGTGCTCGCGGCGTCGATCGCCCTGTTCGGAGTCCGAACCGCGGTCGCCGAGGATCGTCCCATCGACTTCGTGCGGGACGTCCGCCCGATCCTGAGCTCGAAGTGCTTCGCCTGCCACGGCCCGGACGCCGAGGGACGCAAGGCGGACCTCAGCCTCGTGGACTTCGACGCGGCCACCCGCGAACTCGCGCCGGGCATCGCCGCGATCGTGCCCGGCGACCCGGAGGCGAGCGAAGCGTGGCTTCGGATCATCGATCCCGACGACCCGATGCCGCCGGTCTCGGCCCACGACCCGCTCGACGAGTCCGAGGTCGAGACGATCCGGCGATGGATCGAGTCCGGCGCGAGCTACGCGCCCCACTGGGCCTACGAGCCGCCGACGAGGCGTCCGCTTCCCGCCGCCGCCACTGATCGCGACGGTGATCGCGACGGTGATCGCGACGGTGACCGCGACGAGATCGACCTCCGGATCGAGGCGCGACTCGCCGCCGAGGGCATCGAGCCGAGCGGCCGGACCGACGATGTCACGCTGCTGCGACGACTCTCGCTCGACCTCGCCGGACTCCCTCCGACGCCGCCGCAGATCGACGCCCTGCTCGGGGACCCGTCT
>JAUIHC010000343.1 GCA_030432455.1 Phycisphaerae bacterium
TCGTGGTGTCGGCATGTCCGCAGAATTCCCTCGCGACGGCCCTTGCGGGCGAGGGTAGCTGCAGGAGGCCCGCCTTCCGGAAGTCGTGCGGAAGTTCGTGGACTTGTCGGTGGGTGTCCACGATCTGCCCCGCGATCTACCCGCGATCTGCCCCTGTCGGTGGGTGTCCTCGATCTACCCGCTCGATCTACCCCGTCCGCGATCTACCGCGATCTACCCGGCGATCTACCGCACGTTGTCGGTGGGTGTCCACGAGTTCCCCCACGAGTCCCCGCCGCGATCTACCCGATCTACCGCTGTCGGTGGGTGTCCTCGATTTGGGACTCGATTTGGGACCGGTGGGATCGCCGATCGATTCCCCTCCGGACGGGCCTGGCTGACGCGTGTTGCGGTGGGGGGCGGGTCGGTGACCATGGTCGAGTCCCCGGCAGAGGTCGCTCCGTCCTCTTCCTCACCCGCGTCCGACCGGGATCACCGCCACCAGCGCGGCGGCGTTGCCGTGGCGGTCGGTGATCGGGAACGTTCGGACGATCGCGCCGAGGGTCGGGAGTCCCTGACCGGCGGCGTGTCGGTCGAGTTCGTGGGCATCGCGGGCGAGGGTCTCTTCGTCGGGCCCGAACGCGACGACGAGGACCGCGGCGTGGCGGATGCCGCGGGCGTGGGCGAGTCGGGCGAGGTCGAGCGTGGTGCGTCGGGGCAGGGTCGAGAGGTCCCCGGCGTCACCGAGATCGCGGCACGCCGAGCCGGACTTCACTTCGAGCCAGAACGCCTCGGCCGGATCGAGTCTCGTGGGTGGTGGGGGCGGGGGATCGACCGCATCGAAGAGGCCGGGACCGTCGAGATCGCGTGATCGCGGCTCGTCGTCGTCCAGATCGTCGGCATCGCCGAGATCGAGCGGCGCTTCCCGAGGTCGCAGCACGACGTCGCAGCGGGTCCCGACGCTTCGAATCGGTTCGCCCGCCCGGTGCGGAAACCGGACCTCCCGCAACGGGTGCAGTCCCGCGACCTCGAAGCCGCGTTCGAGGATCGCCTGCAGTTCACGCTCGCCGAGCGCATCGACGCCGCGAACCTCCTGCGACAGATCCCGTGCCTCCGCCTCCAGACGAACCGCCGCGACCGCGGCATCGGCCACGGTCGCGGCGGAGAATGAGTACGCAGAAGAATCCACGGCCACTACTACTACTACTACTACTACTACTGCTACTGCTACATCCCACTACTCCTTCGCCATCTCCTCGACGTTCCGTGCCGCATGCGCATGGAACTCGCCGGCCTTCAGGCGACGACCGTAGTCGTGGTACGCCTTCATCGCGATGCCGCCGAAGATCAGCATGATCGGGATGTTCGCCCAGAGCATGACGCCGGTGCCGAGGGCGGTCAGGTTGTCGAGTTCCTTGTCGCTGGTGATGATCGGAAGCGTCGAGACGATGATCATCAGGCAGTAGACGAGCTTGTACGGCAGCACGCTCCACTTGCCGAGCATGAAGACCATCCCCTGCTCGCCGTAGTAGCTCCACGAGATCATGGTCGAGATCGCGAAGAGCCACGACGCGATGAGGACCATCCACGTCCCGAGTCCGGGGATCGCACGGTCGAACGCGTGAGCGGTCAGGGTGGCGCCGGGGTAGTCCTTGTAGACCTCGACGTCCACGAAGGTCGGAGCGGTGTCGCTGGTCACGCAGCCTGCATCGAAGAGGATGGCGAAGCCGCCTTCCTCGAGTCCTTCCACCGTGCCCTGAACCTTGACCCGGGCGGTCCCGGTCTGGTCGTCGAGGCGATCGGTCTCGGCGACGAGGAAGACCGAGTCGCCGGGCGCCCAGTCCTTGCCCGTGATCTCCTTCGCCGCCTTGTGCTTGGTGGGCAGCGGGACATACCAGTGCTCGGTGGTGTCGGTGTCGGCGGGATCCGGATCGCCCCAGGTCCCGACATTCCAGGTGCCTTCGGGGTCGGCTTCGGTGAACGCCGGCGTGAAGGCGAGGGTCGCCTCACCGGTGCCGTCGCGATCCCACGCCCCGGTCGAGAGGATGACCAGCGCGGTCAGGGTGCAGACGATGATGGTGTCGATGAAGGGTTCGAGACCCGCGACCACCGCCTCCCGAACGGGCTCCTTGGTCTTGGCCGCGCTGTGGGCGATCGGCGAGGATCCCTGGCCCGCCTCGCTGGAGAAGAGCGCCCGCTTCATGCCCCAGAGGAACGCGTAGCCCGCGGTGCCGCCGATGAAGGCGCCCGCCGCATCGGTCGGGCTGAAGGCGCTGGTGAGGATGAGGCCGAGGATGCCCGGGATCGCTCCGATGTTCATCACGAGCACGATGATGCCCGCGAGGAAGTAGAGCACGCACATGAACGGCACGAGGATGCCCGCCACGTGGCCGATCCGCTTGATGCCGCCGATGATGACCGCACCGACCACGATCGCCAGCACGATGCCGACGCCGGTGGCGGGGACGCCGAGCGCCTCCTCGGTCTGGATGCCCACGTTCCACGCCTGGAACATGTTGCCGCCGGTGATCGCGGAGATCAGCAGGGTGATGCAGAAGATGATGCCGACGAGCTTGCCGATCGGGGCGAGGCCCCAGTCCGCGAAGCCCTTCTGGGCGACGTACATCGGACCGCCGTGCGGCTCGCTCGGGTCGTCCATGTTGCGGTAGAGCATCGAGAGCGTGACGCTCGTGGTCTTGAGCGCCATGCCCGCGAGTCCGACCATCCACATCCAGAAGACCGCACCGGGGCCGCCGAGGGCGATCGCCACCGCGACGCCGCCGATGTTGCCCAGGCCGACGGTCGCCGAGAGGGCGGCCGAGAGCGCCTGAAAGTGGTTGATGGCGCCCGGGTCGTCCTTGTCGTCGTAGCGGCCCGCGGTCACCGCGGTGCCGTGCACGAGGGCGCGGTACTGGCAGAAGCCGGTCCACAGGGTGAAGAGGACGCCCACGCCGAGCACGACGTAGAGGACCCAGTCGGCCCAGATCACGCCGTTGATGACGTCGAGCACGGCGTTCATGCCGTCGATGAAGGAGGTTTCAGTGGCGTCCATGGATTCTGGAGGCTCCGGAGAGTCGTGGGGTCGGATCTTGAGCGTGGAGGGTCAGCCGTCGGTGCCGCTTCCTTCGGCGGCATCGGGCGTGCCGTGAAGGAACGACTCGGGCAGGATCGCGTCGAGCAGGCCGAGCGCATTGAGAAAGACGAGGACGACCGCCGCGGGAGCGACCCACCGCAGCAGCAGCAGCCATCCGACATAGAGGTTTTTGAGCGAGGCGCCCTCGGAGAAGCCCTCGTACCGGGCCTGCTCGGTCACCCGCCAGCCCATGAACATCGCCACGCCGAGTCCGCCCGCCGGGAGCAGGACGTTGGACACCAGCCAGTCGGCGGTGTCGAACCAGTTCGCCCCCGCGACCGAGGCGACGCCGCCGTTGAAGAGACCGCCGAGGGCGTCGCCGTTGGAGAGGGCCGAGGGGATCGCGAGCACGGTGATCGCGATGCCGCAACCGACGGCCGCCACCGGCCGTGACCAGCGGAGCTCGTCGATGAAGTAGCTCGCCGCGACTTCCAGCAGTGAGATGGCACTGGTCAGGGCGGCGAAGAACAGCAGGACGAAGAACACCGTGGTCCACGCGGTGCCGCCGGGGAGCTGCATCAGCGCGATCGGCATGTTCTGGAAGACAAGGCCCGGTCCGGCCGCAGGATCGAAGCCCGAGGCGAAGGTGATCGGGAAGAGCACCAGGCACGCGAGCAGGGCGATCAGGGTGTCGAGCCCGCCGATGATGAAGCCGGTCAGGACGACATCGTCGTGCCGCTGCAGGTACGAGCCGTAGGCGACCATCGCACCCA
>JAUIHC010000344.1 GCA_030432455.1 Phycisphaerae bacterium
CATCGCCCGGCTCAGCATGAAACCGCCCATGAGGAGCAGGATCAGCGTGTCGCCGTACGACCGGGCGGTCGCCTTGTGATCGAGGATCCCGAGGGTCGGCAGCAGGGCAAGCGGGAGCAGACTCGTCGCGGGCACCGGCACCGGCTCGGTGACCCACCAGATGGCGCACCAGGTCGTGATGCCCGCGAGCATCGCCTGCGGCACTTCGAGGCCGATCGTCGGCAGCGCGAGACTCAGGAGAAGACAGGCGATCGGACCCGCGGGCAGGGCGAGACGCCGAATCGCCGAGCCGGCATGCTCGGTCATCGAGGCGATCTCCGCAGCGCCTGCCGCAGCACCGGCTCGAAGGCGTCGGCCTGCCGCATGAATCCGAGGTCGTTGGGATGCGAGCCGTCCACCGTGCCCTCGCCGTCGTCACCGAGCAGGTCGGCGCCTTCGAGATAGAAGAGCCGCCGCACCCCGTCGGCGACCAGTCGATCGTAGGCCGCCCGGAACGCCTTCCAGTTGCCCGCATTTCGGTGGCGGCGGCCGGCGTCGAAGGGGTTGTTCGCGTACGCCCGATCCTCGACGAGCACGATCGGTGTGTTCGGATGCGCCGCGCGGATCTGCCGGACGAGCGGCTCGGTGCGGGCGGCGGTCTGCTCGCCGTTGAGATTGGGAAGGCAGTCGATGACGAAGACCGCGGCGTCGATCTCGACGAGGAACCGGGCGACCTCGGGCTCGAGTCGGCCGTTGCCGCTGAAGCCGAGGTTCACGATCGGTCGGTCGAGCCGACGCCCGAGGATCGCGGGGTGGCACATGCCGGGTCGCGAGGCGCAGGCTCCATGCGTGATCGAGGTGCCGTAGAAGACGATCGGCTTCTCGGTTCGCGCGGGCGCCGCCTCGATCGACGAACCCGACAGCGTTCCGATCTCGACGGTCTCGACGCCGTTGTAGAGCGGCAGGTAGAGCATGAACTCGTGCGGCTCGGCGGGGAGTCCACGCACGAGCGTCGCGGTGTTCTCGACCGCGGTCGCCTGACCGCAGTTGACCCAGCGCCAGCCATCGGCGGTGCGGATGTAGAGATCGACCCCGCTCACGCCGGTCGCGGGCATGTGCGGCATCTCGAGTTTCGACTTGCGGAGTGTCCAGCGGGCGGCGACCGCGGTCGAGTCGGTGACGAAGCGGATCGCGATCCCGGCGCTGTCGCGGGAGAGATCCCAGACCGGCTGCCGAACCACGCCTTCGGCGGCGGCGGGCAGGCGGTCCCAGGTCGCGGCCCGTTCCGGGAACGCCCGGCCCTCGACGGTGAGTGTGTCGGCGTCGGTCCAGACGGTCTCGGCCGGGGCGGCGCCCGCGATCACGACGGCCACGAGCATGAAACACGCCAGACAGCGTCGGATGATGATCGGATGAATCGTGGTCATGCGGGCACCGTACCTGAGCCGCGAAACCGTTCGCCGTGACGGCGGCCGCGACTCCCGCTATGGTCGCGGAATGGAGCTCTCCACCCTGCTGCTTGCCGCCGTATTGCCCACGACGATGCCGACCACGACCACGGATTCGGAGGTCGTACTGGACGCCGAAATCGCAACCCTGCGGCGGGAGATCGCCGCCCATCGCCGCGAAGTCGACCGCGGGCGGATCCACGACCTGCGACGACAGGAGATCGCCTCGCTGGTGGCCGCGACCCTCGACGACGCGGCGTCGCGAACCTCGTTCGCCACCCGACCGTGGAACGAGATCGGCTCCGAGGACGGCGCGTTCACGCTGCGACTGAACCTGTACGAGCAGTTCGACTGGGTGCTCAACCACAACGCGATCGACGGCACGCAGAAGGGCTTCGCGATCTTCAACACCCGCATCACCTTCTCTGGAACGGTGATCGACCCGTCGTGGCAGTACGTCATCCGCCTCTCGATGGGCGCCGACGGCACGGGTGATGACGAGTTCGCGTACATCCAGAAGACCTTCGACGGCGGCTGGTCGGTGCAGGCTGGACTGCTCACGCCGATGTTCTCGCTGGAGCAGGCGCTCGCCACGACCGAGATCCTCGGCAGCTCGCTGTCGTACGTCGCGGGACAGTTCGACCCGGAGAACGCGGAGGGGGCCGCGATCGCGTGGCAGGGCGACGATCTTCGTGGTTGGGTCACCCTCTGCAACGGCTGGTCGTCGGGCGACGCGAACTGGGTCGGCAATCAGCGGACCGGCGTGATCGCCCGCGGCGAGTGGAAGCCGTTCGGCGACTGGAACGACCTGTACCTCTTCAACCCGTACCCCGAGACGATCGCCGACGGCCTGCTGGTCGGTGCGGGCGGTGCGTTCACCTGGGGATCCAACGACGCCGCGATACCTTTCATCGACGGCGACACGACGCAGTTGACCGCAGACCTCTCGTGGCAGCGGCCCGGACTCGGCCTCATGGGCTGCGTCTACTGGCAGGATGCCGAGGCGGGCGGCGATCTGGCCGGTCGTCGGGTGGCCGCGGTCGGACAGATCGCGGTGATGCCGACGCCGGAGTGGAGCCTCTATGTCCGCGGCGAGTGGGGCACGGTGCCTGGCGGTGACCAGCCCGATCTGGCGGGCGTGACCGTCGGCACCAGCTGGTTCCCCGCCGAGGACGCCTCGGTCAAGTGGACGATCGAACTCCTGGGCATGCTCGGCGACACCACCGGTTGGCGAATCGACGGCGATCCTGCGATCCTGCAGATCGACGCCGACCAGTTCGCCATCCGAACCCAGATCCAGATCAGCCTGTGATCGACGGGTGACCGACCCGTCCGATCCTTCGGAGACTCGACATGGTGCCAGCCGCCGTATTCACCCTGATCCTCCTGACGCTCCTGTCCTTCCGGAAGGGCCGCGGAGACCGGGGCCGCATCATGTTCGTCCTGGCGACGATCGCGACCCTGCTGCTGTTCCTCCATCACGTCACCGATCCGCTGAACCTGAGCTTCTGAAGGAGACCGACGCATGATGGACGACGCCACCCGCATCGATGTCGCCTTCCGGACCGGCCCGCTCGCGCCGATCCGCGTGATCCTGCTGCACATCGAGATCCTCGGCGTGCTGTTCGTGGTCCTCGGAGGCTTCTGGTTCCAGTTCATGGAGAACGAGCTGCCGTGCCCGCTCTGCCTGCTGCAGCGGATGGGCATGCTGCTCGCGACGCTCGGGCCGGCCTATGTGCTGATCCGTCGGCAGGTGGACGACGAGTCGATCACCCCCGCCGCCCGCGCCGGTGTCGGCTTCGGCATGTCGGTGCTTGCGGGCATGCTCGGCATGTCGATGGCGGCGCGACAGGTGCTGCTGCACATCATGCCCGGCGACCCCGGCTACGGCGACGCCGTCATGGGCATGCACCTCTACAGCTGGGCGGTGGTGGTCTTCCTCGTGGTGATCTGCACGAGCGGCATCACCCTGCTCTTCCATCGCGAACTCGCCCCGGGTCGGTTGGAAGGCCCGATGCCATGGTGGACGAAGGCGACGCTCGGGCTGCTGCTGGTGGTGATCGTCGCGAACATCGTCAACGCGATCGCGATCGCCGGCTTCCACCCGTTCCTGCCCGACAACCCCGAGCACTACCTGCTGTTCGGGGGTGGGGAGGGGTAGCCACACCACTCGCGCCGATCACGGCACGAACAGGCAGCTCGGTTCGGCCCCCTCAGTCGGCTTCGGCTCCTCGGTTCCGCGCCGTCCCCAACTCCCTACTCCCCACTCTCCACTCTCTCCCTCTCACCCAGGCAATACCGGCGGCATCGGACACTGCAGCGCCGCGGCGAGCGCCCGGAGGATCTCGACCTCCTCGATCGTCGCGTGACCGTCGTCGAACACGCCCTCGACCGCAG
>JAUIHC010000345.1 GCA_030432455.1 Phycisphaerae bacterium
AGGTCCGCAGCACCCGATGTCGCAGCGCCGACGGGGCGATGCGTCGGATGTCCGCCGCGCTCGCCGCGTAGCGGCCGTCCATGAGGGCGAGCACCCGCGCCGCGGAGACGAGGGCCTGCGCGGCTCGCGGGCTCGCGCCGTAGCGGATGTGATGACGATGCTCGGGCAGCGCTGACGCCCCGTCCGGATGCGTGGCGAGCACGAGCCGGACCGCGTAGTCCTGCACGGTCGGAGCGATCAGGATCCGGCGGGCGAGCGTTCTCGCGGCCAGCACATCCTCGCCGTCGAGCACCGTCCCCGGCCGGTCCCCGGCGGGGGCGGTGGTGCGACGCAGGATCTCGGCGAGTTCCGTCCGCACCACCGGCGGGACCACGATCTTGAGCAGAAAGCGATCGAGTTGGGCCTCGGGCAGCGGATGCGTCCCCTCCTGCTCCACCGGGTTCTGCGTCGCCATCACCAGGAACGGCCGGGGCAGCGGTCGGGTGCGGTCGCCGGTCGAGACCGATCCCTCCTGCATCGCCTCCAGCATCGCGGACTGACTTCGAGGCGACGCCCGATTGATCTCGTCCGCCAGCAGGAGGTTCGCGAAGATCGGTCCCTTGCGGAATCGGAACTCGCGACCGCCGTGTCGATCCTCGGCGACGACCATCGTCCCGGTGATGTCCGCGGGCATGAGATCGGGGGTGAACTGGATCCGCCCGAACTCGAGCCCGAGGGTGTCGGCGAGGGTCCGGACCAGCAGCGTCTTCCCAAGCCCCGGCACGCCCTCCAGGAGGACGTGCCCGCCCGCGAAGAGCGCCACCAGCGTCTCCTCGACCACCTGATCCTGCCCCACCACCACCCGGCCGATCTCCCGACGGAGACTGGTGAACGCATCGCGGAACCGTTCGCAGGCGACGATCACCGACTCGACATCGCCGGGCGGTGTCCGAAGGGCGTGGGCGAGCTCACCCATCGCGTCCCTCCCCCGCCGACCCGTCCCCGCCGGTCCCGGCGCGGCGCTTCGCGCGCAGCAGTCGGCTGGTCATGTCCTCGCCCGCGTCCCCGCCCTGGTCGCCCGCGTTCTGCTCGTCGCGAACCGAGGGACGAGCCCGATCGACCCGGGTGCCGGCATCGGCGGCGGTCGCCTCCGACACCGAGAATCCGGGCGTGGCATCGGGATCAAGCTCGACCTTCCGATCGGCCGAATGCCCGGCGGTTCCCTCGGCCCCGCTCGGGTCGTCGCCCCGTCCGGCGCGGCGGCGAGCCGTGCGCCAGGCGTCCACGACGTTCGCCGCATCGCCCGTGGCCCCCGCCGCCCGCCGTTCCCGCTCGAAGGAGAGTCGGCGGACCGCGACATCGACGAGGAACAGTCCAGCGCACACCACGACCACGACATCCCAGATCCGGGTCGGCGAACTCGGCATCTCCAACCCCGTCCGATCGAACGGATCGACCGCGGCCAGATCGGTGCTCGGATCGAAGATCCGCCCACCGGTCCGGTCGGCGATCAGTTCGAGCAGGGTGCGGTTGTCGCGGGTCGTCGCGAACTCCTTGCGGTAGGGCACCGAGACCGCCGCCTGCACGCTCATCGCGTCGGCGCCGTCGCCGTCCGGATCCGCGAAGATCGCGTTGACGAGATACGCGCCCTCCTGCTCGACGGGGAACTCCGCCCGGTACCGCCCCGGTCCGATCTGCTGCAGGGCCAGCGGCCGCGGCGTCCCCTCCGGATCGATCACCACGCCCTCGCCCGCGAGGAAGTCGGCGAACGCCCCGCCATCCGAGAGCGCCTCCACCTCGACGATCGCCCGGCCTTCATCGCCGAGTCCGCTTCGGATCGCCAGATTCGACGGGGTCGCGGGGCGCATCGACCAACGGACCACCTGCTCCCAGAACGGCTGGTAGCCGCTCCACCCGGTCCAGCCCGTCGCCCAGCGGGCCCCGGCGTCACTGGTGAAGGCGACGGCCTTCCCGAGACCGTGGTTCCAGAACGCCAGCAGCGGATCGTCGCCTTCGTCGGTCCGGACCGTGATCGGGGTCTTCGCGAGACCGTCCTTGGCCACCGTGAGCACGAAGCCGTCGACGCCCGGCACCTGCACCACGCCGCGGGTCGGACCGTCGAGGGCGGGCACCGTGATCGACGGGAAGTCGCCCTCCTGCACCAGCGTGCGGGAGACGAGGGTGGCCTCCTTGATGAAGATCTTCGGAAGCTGGTTCGGGTTGACGACGTTGTAGTACGTCCCACCCGTGTACTCCGCGACGCCCTGCATGTTCCGGGCGTCGGTGACGGTGCCGTGACCGCCGACCATGACGGTGGTGATCGTGATCCCGTCGGCGACGAAGTCGTCGAGGAGCTGCTGCGACGGTGGCGACGGGTCGCCGTCGGAGATGATGATGACGTGCTTCTGCCCGGCGTTGACCCCGTTGAGTCCCTCCCGAGCGAGTGACAGCGATCCGAAGAAGTCGGGCATGTCGCCGATGGTCATGCCTCTGGCCGCGGCGATCGCCGCCTGCTTGTCGCCCGCGGGCTGCATGGGGTGCGCCCACGCGCATCCGTTGAACTGTCCGGGATTCAGACCGAAGTCGAAGGTGATGATCCCGACGTGATCCTGGCTGCTCAGCGCCTCGATCGCGGAGATCGCGGTGATCTGCCCCCAGTGATTGCCCTGCGGCATCTCGCAGGAGTGCATGATCAGGGCGAGCGCGCCCCGGGTCATCTGCCGCTCCTGCGGTGGATCGAGTCGCACCGGAAGCACGGACGCCACCTCGGAGTCGATCCATCCGCCCGCCCCGAACGAGCGTCCGCCGCCGAGCATCAGGAGACCGCCGCCGAGATCGTGCACGTACGCCCGCAGCGCCCGATCGCCGTCGGCGTCGAACGACCAGCGTGGCACGTCCGCGAGGATCACCGCGTCGAAGCCGTTGAGCACCGGGAGACCGCCGGTGATGATCGCGGGCCCGGTCACCTCGACTTCCAGTCCGCCCTCCCGCAGGGCCGCGAGCATCGGTTCGAACTCCGCCGCGGTCTCGGTCACCACCAGCACCCGCCCCTCGCCGGAGACGAAGGTGATCGCGTCGTAGCGGTTGTTCTCGCCGAGAACATCGGCGGCCGGATCGTCGGGCTCGAAGTCCACGCGGAATCGATGGGCTCCCGAGAAGTCCATCGACACCGGAATCGGGATCGTGTTGACGCCCGCCTCCAGGTCGACCCGGACGCCGTCCCCCGGGGTAGCGGGATCCAGATCGACGCTCTCGTCGTTCCGGCGCAGTCGCAGGGTGCCGGTGGTCGGCCCCGAGGAGCGGATGAACGCCCGAAGATCGACCGACTGTCCGATCCGGGCCCGGCTGGGGGCCCGCAGGCCCTCGAAGACGATCTCGCGGTCGAACTCGTACTCGACCGGGAGCACGTCGATCGGGATGCCGTTGGCGGCGGCGAGTCGGATCGCCTCGAGCACGTTCGAGCGGGTCTCGTTGCCGTCGGAGACCAGCAGGATGCGATTCGCGGTGTCGGTCGGGAGCAGGGAGATCGCGGTCTCGATCGCGTGCGAGAGATCGGTCGCGGCGAGATCGCCCGCGTGATCGAGCACGATGCGGGCGTTCACGTCCGGCGTCTGCCGGATCTCCGACCGCTCGGCCACGGTCACCACCCCGATCCGATCGTCCTCGTTCCGCTTCGCCTCCTCGACCCGGGCGAGGAACCGCTCTCCGTCGCGGCGAAGCTCGCGCGGGATGCTCCGGCTCACATCGGCGACCACCATCAGCGTGACCGATTCGCCGCGATCGACGATGGACGGTCGGGCGAGGGCCACGGCGAGCAGCAGAAGGAGCAGCGACCGCATCGCC
>JAUIHC010000346.1 GCA_030432455.1 Phycisphaerae bacterium
CCCGATTCGGCGTTCGCGAGCAGAGCGCTTCGGAACATCCCGCTCGTCGTGCAGCTCTCGACCACCACCAACACCGGCCACTGCTGCGGGCTCGGCCGCGAGACGCTGGTGCTGCCGGTGCTGGCTCGCGACGAGGAGTCGCAGCCGACCACGCAAGAATCGATGTTCAACTTTGTCCGGGTCTCGGACGGCGGCCCCGCCCGGCACGACGGCCCGCGCGGCGAGGTCGATCTGGTCTGCGAACTCGGCGAACGGGTGCTCGGGGAGAGGGGCGTGGGTCAGGGGCCGCTCGACTGGACCGCGATGCGGCATCACGACGCCGTGCGGGCGCTCATCGCCGATGTCGTGCCCGGCTATGGAGCGATCGCCGAGGTCGGGGCGACGAAGCGGGAGTTCACGATCGACGGACGCATCTTCCACGACCCGACCTTTCCGACCGAGACGGGTCGGGCGCGGTTCCACGTCGTGGACATGCCCGCGTTCGAACTCGCCGACGACGAGCTCGTCGTCATGACGGTCCGCAGCGAGGGGCAGTTCAACACCGTCGTCTACGAGGACGAGGATCTCTACCGCGGGCAGGACCGCCGCGATGTGATCCTGATGCACCCGGACGACATGCGCGAGCGGGGCTTCACGACCGACGACCTCGTCGAGGTGACGACGAGCACCGGTTCGCTCCGCGTCCACGCCCGGCCGTTCGAGATCGCCCGCGGGTGTGCCGCGATGTACTACCCCGAGGCGAACATCCTGGTGCCCCGGACGCTCGACGGGGCGTCGAAGACCCCGGCCTTCAAGAGCGTTCGGGTTCGGGTGCGGGCGACGACGAGTGCGGAGGCCGTGACCGCGGCGACTTCGCCGGACTCCTGATTCCGCCCGCATTCTCCAGAGACGACTCCGGCGTCCGGGTCGGACGCTCGAGCGTCATGTGCTGCGATGCCGCCGGTGGGGTGGGCTGGAGGGGTGCGTGGCCGGCATCCCGTGGTGCCGCGGACTCGAGCCTCCTCACCCATCGACCCCTCTCGGCAGATCGAGGTCGTCCCGCTCCCGCCCTGGGGCAATTCCAGATCGAGCAGCGAGATCGCGTCGTCACACGCCGAGCGTGACGCCGGGCAGCCGTATCGCGATCATCGTCGAGAGCAGCGGATGCTCGATCACCGCTCGGTAGCGGATGAAGTCCGTCGGATCGGCGTCGGTGACATCGGCCACCCGGCCGAGCGCGGCGGCGTGGTTGGCGATGATCGTGAGGCCGAGCATGGAGTCCACTTCCTCGGAGTCGAGGTCGAGATCGTCGAGGGATCGCACGGGTCTGGGTGGCAGAATGGTCCGGGGAGTCGGCAGTTGCATGAGATCCGCAGCGTCGGCGGTCAGGGACTCGGCTCCGATCAGGCAGTTCGTCACGAGTTCCGGCGACCTCTCGGCCACGAGGGTCCGCTCGATCACGACATCCAGAACGAGAAGACGGGTCGGGATGCGGACGAGCATGCCGCAGTCGAGCATGCCGTCCGGCGCCCCTCCGGCCGGGTGAAGACCGCGGTCGGCGACGACGACATCGACGGTCGATGAGGGTGAGGTCCGGTCGCCGCGGAAGGTCAGCAGGTTTCCGGAGGGATGACGAATCGTGCCGATCTCGGAGGCGGCTCCCGGGGTCGAGAGATCGTTGCAGTCGATGCTGGACTCGTCCTCCGCCGCGGAGATCCTCAGGAGCGGCCATTCCGGGCCGGGTCGGGTGCGGTGCAGTCCAGCGAATCCGGTGACGCGGCCGATCGTCGCAGTGGCATGATCTCGACCGCGGATCAGATGGCTTCGCAGGGTGGCGCGACACTCGACGCCCCAGATCGCGGAGTTGGTCGCGGTCAGCGATGCGGGGAGTCGCTCGACCCGGTCGCGAGCGAGGCCGCCGCCATCGAATGCGTTCTCCACTGCCGCCATCGATCGGAGCGCGGCGCGGGACAGCCCGCGATTCGCGGCCTCCGCTTCGAGGTGCTCGACCGCCCGTCGCACCGCGGCCCCGGGCGTGGGGGTCGAGGGGCCCGCGTCGAGGGCGTCGATGATCGCCGTCCAGCCACGCCGTCCCGGCAGGGTGGCGAGGGCTTCGGCTGCGGGTTCGGCCCGGCTGATGGTGACCAGCTTCCACGCGAGCGTCTTGTCGATCCCCAGTTCGCGGCCCACGGCCCGGGCGACGGCGGGATCCGAGACCGTGGCGTCGAGCGCCGCCCGGCAGGCATCGCGGAGCTCGCGAGCCCGGTCGTGCATCGCCCGACGATCCTCGGCGTGCCGCCGGAGCGGATTGTCTCGTTCGGTGCTCACCGGCGGAACCCTCCCGGGGGTTCGGGAAGTCGCCAGCGGAGCATGACGTTCGACGACAGCACGGGGGAGGGGATGGCGACCAGGTGCGTGGTGAAGTCGGAGATCGTCCGACCGATCTGCTCCGCAGCGATCCGACGCACATCGCGGTGTCGCTCGCGAATGCCGTCGAGCGAATCGGGCAGACCGGCATCGAGTCCGGATCGGACGGGCTCGGTCATGGGGAGTCGCTGGGCCTCCGACCAGTGGTTGCGAGCCGGCGGCCCTCCGATCTGGCTGTAGGCCGCCGCCTCCGGCACTTCATGCAGGGGAATCCGACGATCGACCAGAACCTCGAGCACCAACCAGTCGCTGGGGACACTCACCGGCATTCCGAAGGTGCCGATCTCCCGTTCATGACGGGCGTGGACGTAGGCGGCGGATGGAAGCCACTCCAGAAAGGCGATGTCGATGGCACAGGCCCGGGATGTACCGCCGCCCGCAAAGAAGATGCTCTGGATGCCTTCACCGTCCCGAACGACGAGTTCGGCGGCGGCACCGGGCGAGGACCAGTCCTCAAGCAGGTGCGAGTCCGTCATGCCGGCTCCCAGTCGCTCGCCGACCACCGGCGATTCGACGTCGTGGCGATAGGCGGTCGCGGCGAGGTGGACCTGCAGGTTGGGGCCTGGACCGAGTCGATGCAGCCCGTACATCGAGGCGACGGCGATGATGTCGATCGAATCGTCATCCCGACCCGAAGGCGCCAGGAGGTAGATCAGAGCATTCACATCGGCCTTCGTGCCGAGCACCGCCGCGGTGTCCTGCACCGCCCGCGCCCGCAGGCGGCGGTGCTCGTCCCGACTACGAGGTGAGTCGAGCCCGCCGCCCGCCATCGTCGCGAGCGTTCGCCGGTCGATCCGACGTCGCTCGATCTCCGCGTCGAAGTCGCCGATCGCGGATTCAAGCGCAGCGAGTCGGTCCGGGTCGCCGTGGGCGGCTGCGAACGCGGCGACGATCTTGCGCCATCCGCGCTGTCCGGGCATGGCGGAGAGGATGGTCGAGAGATCGGTCGCCCGTGCGATGTGCACGAGCTTCGACGAGAGGTTCTTGTTGATCCCGAGCTTCCGGCCGCAGGCGCGGACCGCGGTCGGATCCCGCACCACCGACCGGAGAGCGTCGGATACCGCATCCGACAAGGCGTCCGCGCGGCATTCGAGTGCGGCGAGATCGGCGGCGTATCCTGTTTTCTGCGGGGAGACGGGCATGGATGACTCGGGCGAGGATACGGACCGCGGCCTACCGGGTGGTGTTCGATGTCGCGGCGGCTGTCCCGGAAGACGCGAGCAGGCAGGTCTCGCGTGCGGGTTCCGTGACCGGCATGGCCTCAGCCCGAACCGGTCAGGCGGCGACACGCGGTCTCGAAGTCATCGGGCGAATTCACGTTCAGCAGAAGGCCGGATTCGCGGTCCGCCAGACGGATCCGGGTGGCGTCCGGACCGAGTTCGTCCACCAGATGCCGCACCGATCGAG
>JAUIHC010000347.1 GCA_030432455.1 Phycisphaerae bacterium
TCTCCTCCACGGCGATCCGCTGCCCACCGCCGTCCCCGGTGATCCACCCCCGTCGGAGGCGACCACGATGGCCGATCTCCTGCGGATCATGATCGCGCCCGACTCGTGGGCGGCCTCGGGCGGACGACTGGCGAAGGTCGAGGTCCACCGGGAAGCTCTGCTGGTCACCGCACCGCCCTCGATCCAGATCGCGGTCCGCCGGCTGCTCGACCAGTTGCGGGCCGCCCGCCCCTTCGAGATCGACGCGACCGTCGAACTGGTCTCGATCGAGCGCGAGACCGCCCGACGACTGGAAGCCTCCCGCGGGGCGGGCACGCTCGCCGCGGTTCGGGCGGTCGCGGCGGAGGCGCGTCGTCCACCTCTGGCGGCCGCGGATCTCACGACGCCCGTGGACGGCACCGCCGCTCGCGCCACGTGCTCGACTCCGACCCTGCAGGTGGAGCTGATCCTCGCCCCGACCTGGGACGCGGCTCGGCGTCTCCTTCGCTGCCGCGTCTCGGTTCGTCTGGACGGCGAGGCCGTCGGCGGCGTGCGGATGCTGGAGGTCGAGCGGGAGGTCGGCGTGCCGGTCGGCGGACTGGTGCTCCCGCTGCCCGCCGCGGGCGATCAACCTCCGCTCGTGCTGCTGGCCACGCTCCGCGGACGCTGAGCCCGGACGAGCTCGCACCCTCCAGAAGGAACACCGCCCGGATCGCAGGGATCCGGGCGGCGAGGTGGTCTTCGATCGACCGACGCGACGCGTCGGCGGGCGAGGCCGATCAGGCGGCCTTCGCGTCGAGGTGCTTCGCGAGGCTCTGCAGGTCGGGGATGATCTGCGGCGTCACGCGGAGGGTGAATGTCTGGCCGACCTCGAGCTTCACGACCTGCGTGGGCTTGCGACGATCGATCCAGATGCGACCCGCGCGGTTGGTGCGGCGGTTGCCGACCTGATCGCGGCGCGTCGCCAGCCTGGTGAGGACCCGCTGCACATCGGGCTGCATCTTCATGACGCGACGCAGCGTCTTCTTCCCACGCTCCGACTTCGGCAGCGAGGTGATGGTGAAGGTGACGTTGGTCGAGGGCGCAAGGTCCATGGCTGGCGTCCGAACTCCGGGTGATCGCGGACCGGGACCTTCCCGAGGCCGCGAATCGAAGAGTGTATCAGACCCCGGCCCGGCGTCCAACCCCCCGCTCGTCCCCAACGGCCGATCGCCCGCCCCCCTCAACGAGGGCCGAGTCGCTCTCCGACATGGCCTCGAAGAGGGCCTGGGTCCCCTGTCGGCCCCGACCCGCCTCCAGCGCGGCCCGGTAGAGCCGATCCGCCAGCTCCAGCCCCTCCAGATCGAGCCCCAGTCCCCGGGCCTCGCCGACCGCGATCCCGAGATCCTTCACGAAGTGCTCGATGAAGAACCCCGGGGCGGTGTCGCCATCCAGCATTCGAGGGACGAGATTCGAGAGCGTCCAGCTGCCGGCCGCTCCCGAGGAGACCGATTCGAGCACCCGCCGGGGGTCGAGCCCCGACCGCACCGCGAACCGCATCGCCTCGACCGCCCCGATCATCGACGCCGCCACCAGCGTCTGGTTGACGATCTTGGTCCGCTGCCCCGCCCCCGCCGGGCCCTGGTGCACGACGGTCCGGCCCATCGCCTCGAGCACCGGACGGATGCGGGCGAAGGCGGCCTCGTCACCACCGACCATGATCGAGAGCGTGGCGTTCCGAGCCCCGACATCGCCGCCGGAGACCGGGGCGTCGAGGGCGGCGACGCCCCGCTCGGCGGCCGCCGCGGCGATCCGCTGGGCAAGGCCGGGTGAGCTGGTCGTCATGTCGACGACGATCGCGGGCGGTCGCTCGGCGGCGAGCACCCCGGCGGGTCCGAGATGCACCGCCTCGACGTCGCCCGGCAGCCCCACGATCGAGATCGCGATCGCCGCCCCTTCGGCGGCCTCCCGCGGCGTCGCGGCCCAGACGGCCCCCCGGTCGAGGAGATCGGCGGCCTTCTCCCTCGTCCGGGTGTGGATCCGCAACCGGTGCCCGGCGTCCAGCAGATGTCCCGCCATCGAGCGGCCCATCACCCCGGTGCCGATCCACGCGATGTCCCAGGTGTCCGGCAAAGGTGTGTCGGGCGGGTGGGTTCCGAGGGTCGGGATCTCGGTCATGGGTGGCGGTCCGAAAGGCACGGGGGCGGAAGGTGGCGCGAACCCGACCGTCCCTCGGTCGGTAGGGCGTGAACCCGCAGGAGGGTCGGATCGTATCCGCGGCCCGATGCCCGCCCGACGGGTACCCTCCCTGATCTTCGGCCGAGCCGCCGGACCCGACGCGATCGGCCGAACCAGCCGGACTCCACCGACGTCCCCGGAGCCGGCCCGCCCCATCCGACGGAGTCCCGCCCCGATGACCGAATCCGCCCCCGTCGCCTCGACCTCCGGACGCGAGGAGACCGCCCGCCTCGAGCAGGAGGTGGCCGAGGCCAGCCGCCCCTTCCGTCATCTTCAGGATCAGATGCATCGCGTCGTGGTCGGTCAGCAGGACCTGCTGGATGGTCTGGTGATCGGCCTGCTCGCCAACGGGCACCTGCTCATCGAAGGCGTGCCGGGGCTGGCGAAGACCACCGCGATCGCGGCCCTGGCCCGCGGCATCCACACCGGCTTCAAGCGGATCCAGTTCACCCCGGACCTGCTTCCGGCGGACCTCATCGGCACCCTCGTCTACCGCCCCTCCGATTCGGAGTTCGTGGTCAAGAAGGGGCCGATCTTCTCGAACCTCGTGCTCGCGGACGAGATCAACCGCGCCCCCGCCAAGGTGCAGTCGGCACTGCTCGAGGCGATGCAGGAGCGGCAGGTCACCATCGGCGACGAGACGCACCCGCTGCCCGACCCGTTCATGGTGCTCGCGACCCAGAATCCGATCGAGCAGGAGGGCACCTACCCGCTGCCCGAGGCACAGGTCGACCGCTTCCTCATGAAGCTCGTGGTCGGCTATCCGGATCGCAGCGACGAGCGACGCATCCTCGATCGCATGGCCCGCACCACCACCGACCTCACGGTCGATGCGGTGCTGACGCCCGAACAGATCGTCGCGGCCCGCGCCCTGATCGACCGCATCCACGTGGACGACCGGATCCGCGACTACGTCGTGGACCTGGTGATCGCGACCCGCGATCCCGGCGCGATCGGCGTGCCGCTCGGCGAGCTCGTCGAGTACGGCGCCTCGCCGCGGGCGTCGATCGCCCTGCTGCTGGTCGCCAAGTCCCGCGCGTTCCTCGACGGCCGGGGCTATGTCGTCCCCCAGGATGTGAAGGACGCGGCCCCGGACGTCCTGCGTCATCGCCTCGGACTCTCCTACGAGGCCGAAGCCGAGGGCCGTACCGCCGACGATCTCGTCCGCGCCCTGCTCGATCACGTCCCGGTTCCCTGATCGCGTCCGGTCTCCCACCCCTCGTCCGATCGAACCTCTCGCTTCCGAATCCGATCCGCTCACCGTGTTCCGACGCCGACCAGCCTCCGACATCGATCCCGACCGCGATCTCGCATCCGACGAGGCCCGCGACCTGCTGCGACGGGTGCGACGGATCCGGCTCCGGACCCGCCAGGTCGTGGACGCGGCGTTCGCCGGGCAGTACCACGCCGCCTTCAAGGGACGCGGCATGGAGTTCGAGGAGGTCCGCCCCTACCAGGTCGGGGACGATGTCCGAACCATCGACTGGAATGTGAGCGCCAGGCTCGGCGAACCGCACATCAAGCTCTTCCGCGAGGAGCGGGAGCTCACCGTGATGCTCGCGGTCGATCTCTCCGGATCGCTCGACTTCGGTACCCACGGCCAGTTCAAGCGTGAC
>JAUIHC010000348.1 GCA_030432455.1 Phycisphaerae bacterium
GCCCCCTTGCGGGTCGTCGTCGCACGCCCGATCTTCCCGAGGCAAAACGCTCCGCGAAAGCGAGGCAGACCCCTTGCGGGTCTGCCGCAGCGCTCAAGAGGCCGGGGCCTCCGCCGCGCTCAAACTAATACGTCGGGAACCCCACCCCCGGCTGCGGCGGCACGCTCAGCCGTACGCCGAAGATCGTCTGGTCGCGCACGAGGTCGTAGCCGATCGTGCCCGAGAGATCGAAGTCCGGGAGCGTGCGGCGGATCGATGCGGTCACCGAGCGGAACTCGTCGCGTCGCAGGTCGTACTGCGGGCTCACGCCGACCCGATACAGACGGCCGATGCGATACAGAAGCCCCGCCTGAAGCAGTTCGTCGTTGCTCGCCCCGAGGTGCCGGTACTCGATGAACGAACTCGAGTCCGGGTTGTGCTCCATCTCCGCCCCGACCGAACCGCGGAGCAGGCCGTTCATCTCCCGGAGCACCGGCACGCTCCCGGAGAGATCCCAGACCTCGCGCGGCTCCCACCCGAAGAGGCCATCTGCGGCGAGGGTGAGCGAGCTGCTGATCCGCCAGAGTCCGCTGGCGTAGCCGTGCGATCCCCACTGGCTCAGCTCGGGCTCCCAGCGATGGAAACTCGGGTAGGGCGACTGCGCCCACGCATAGCGGTTCGGCAGTCCGGCGGGCGTGTAGAGGTCGGTGGCCTGGAAGTCGTCGGCGCCGTCGTTGAGCACGACCCCGTAGTCGAGCACCACCACATCCACCGAGCGGCGGTTGCCGACACCGCCTCGCTGGGTCTGCAGCGTCTGCCGCAGGCCGAGCTGCATCGCGGTGCCTCCGGTCGCGCCCTCGATCCGCTGGTCGTAGATCGGAGCCCAGCCGTCCGGGCGGTCGTCCCAGCCCCACCAGAGCGTGGCGTTGGGTTCGAGGATGTGCCGCAGTCGATGGATGTCGAAGACGTCGCTTCGGGCGCGGTCGTCGATCTCCTGGAACTGGGCGCTCGCCCGCACGCCGCCGCCGAGCATGACGCTGTACGGCGGCTGGTCCGCGGCGAGCTGCTGCTGCGTGCGGTAGTCCTCGAAGTCGTCCTGCAGGTAGCCGGCGAATCGACCGAACACGAACGGGGTCGCCGTCCAGCCTTCGCCGTCGATCGGGAAGGCGACCTCCTGCCGCGTGAAGACGCGGTTGACCGTGCCCTCGCGATAGCCCGCCTGGAAGTAGAGGTCCTCGACCTGCCGGTCGAGATCCGCCGCCGCGAACGCACCGCGTCGCACGCCGAGGCTGTTCGTGCTTCCGGTGGTCGGGTGAAGCGCCATGCTGGAGAAGTTCCAGATGCTCGACCAGGTGGCGACGCCGCCGAGGTCGTCGCCCTCGCGGTCGTAGTTGATCTCCGGGAGCTTCTCGACGAAGTACGGTCGGGCGGCGAGGGCGTAGCCGTTGGAGAGGAAGTCGTTCACCTGTCCGCGGACCAGCACCGAGGCGGCGGTGTTGTCCGGGGAGTAGTCGAGGTACAGGCTCGACTCGTACTGCTCGCCCGACTCGTACTCTCGCTGTCGCCACGACGCGGCCCACGTCTCGTCGGAGAGGTAGGCGAGCTGGGCCTCCAGCCGCAGGTCCGCCGAGAGGACGGCGCGATAGCCGCCGACGACCTGCCCTCTCATGCCCTCCTCGATCTTCACATCCCGACCGGCCGATGTGCGATCGGTCCCGCCGAGGTCGTAGAGCCCGTAGGCGTCGAAGTCGCCCGAGCCTCGGATGCCGCCGATCCCGTCGAGATCGAGCACGAGTCCCGCTGCGGGCCCGCGTTCGATCCAGCCGTCCAGCAGGATCGCCGCATCCACGCCCGGGGGGAGGTCGAGCCCGAGCAGCCGCTCGGCGTTCCAGCGGGTCGAGATGCCGAAGCCCTTGTCCTGCTGGTAGCCGGTGCGGAAGTCCTCGATCGGCGGCTCCTCCGCCGGCCCCTCGAACCCGGGCCACGCGAAGAACGGGACGCTGCCCAGCCGCATCGCGAGGCCGTCGCCCTTCACCCAGGTCGTGCGTCCCCCGTCCGCGTCGGGTCGTTCGGTGATCGTCACGCGGTCGAGCCCGATCGAGAGGTGCGGGGTGAAGAACTCGCTGGTCGAGATCGTGGCCCGTTCCGCCGTCCACTGGTCGCTGGCGACCTGCCGCATCTCGTCGGCCCGCGCGTAGACGGGAAGCGTCCGACCCGATCGGGTGTAGGTGCGGAGCACCGCGTCCATGAGCAGGGCCTGGTTGCGGGGCAGGTCGTAGTAGACGCTCGACCCGCGGACCGTGTACTCGCCGTCGGAGGCACGGACCCCGCCTTCGAGGTAGATCCCCTCGATCGCCTCCGCCTGCACCGTGCCGCCGCCTTCGCGCAGGCCGCGGATCGTGCCGGGGGTCAGGAAGATCACGCCGCGTTCGGAGACCAGCGAGAGACGCCGCAGGTCGTCCACCGCGTTGGTCCCGTCGTAGTCGATCACGACCGAGCCGACGACCGCGATCGCATCGCGGCTCTCGTCCACGACGATCTCGTCGGCGGTGAAGGAGACGAGTCCGCGGGGATCGAAGATGCCGAGTCGCTGCGCTTCGGTGGCGGGAAGGTCGATGGCGTTCGGGGCGTCGGGCTCCGGAAGCCGGGCGGTGCGGACGATCCGACCGCCGGGAGCGAGTTCGGGCGTCGGCGGTGCCGGTGGAACCTCGATCTCGGGCCGCGTTCGCAGCGGTGGCGGGGGCGTCGTGATGAGCGTCCGCAGGTACCGGGCGAGACGCCGCTCGGCGCGGGCCACGAGGTTCGAGCGGACCGGCCCCGAGTCGAGGGCGAGCGTCCGCATCCGGACCGTGCCCGAAAGGCTCGCGGTGACCAGCACGTCGCGGCCGCTCGCGCCGAGACCGGCCCGGCGGGTCGGTTCCGACACCGCGGGGAACCACGCCGCGATCTGGGTGACGAGTCCCTTCGCGGAGGGGATCCGGTCGATCCAGATCACCGCCTCGTCGCTGCGGAAGTCGTAGGTGCCGATCCGGACCTGCACGTTGCCCCGCAGGAGGAGCCGTCGCGTGTCGTCCACCGACCACTCGACCGCGGTGTCGGCGTCGAGTTCGAGATCGTGGTCGATCGGCAGGATCGGAAGCACGAATCCGCCGAGACTCGAACCGTCCACCTTCACCCGCCGGGCGTCCGGCGGGGGATCGAGATCGGCGATCGCCGGAGTGTCGGCGGGGTTCGGAACACCCGCGACGGCATCGCCGGACCACCCGAGAGCGAGCGTCGGCGCAAGAGCGACGGCGAGGGTCGTCGCGAGTCTGGAGCGGTCACCCGGCATCGGGGGTGGATGGTACGGGAAGGGGGGAGTCGGCGGGAACGGCGGGAACGCGGGGTCAGGCGCGGTAGCCGACCACGCCCGGATCGTCGAACGCGAGTTCGCGGAGGATGGTCATGACCGCGATGCCGAGGAACGCGACGACGCCCATCGCGGCGGCGTCGCTCCAGCGTCCGAGCCCCGCGAACCACGCGGCCCCGTAGACCGCGTGCCACATCGCCCCGTAGCGTCGAAGCCGCTCGGCCCCGAGGCCGCCTCCCACTCGGCCGACCTTCCGCCACGCGAGGATCACGAACGCCGCCACCGCGGTCGCGGGCCACAGCACGGTGTCCACGCGGATCCCCGAGGGCTCGAAACCGGCGTCGCCTCCCCGGGCGATGCCGAGTCCGAGGAGGACCGCCGACCAGAAGATCCACGCCACCACCGCCGCCGAGAGCGCGATCCGCCCGAAGCGGGGTCGCTTGTCCTCCAGTGCGTGCACCACGCCGGCGATCACCATCAC
>JAUIHC010000349.1 GCA_030432455.1 Phycisphaerae bacterium
TCTACGCCGTCCTTCATGTCGATCCCGAGGTCGTTCGGGGGATGGACGCCGCGGTCGCGGATCGGCCCGACGCCTGTTCGGTCCTGCTGCGGCGCCCGACGATGACCGGGGAGGTCTCCACCCTCGCGACCCTGGCCACCGGCGTCGGTCCACTGCGTCACGGGGTCCACACGCGGCTCGTGCCCGCCGAGGGACGGACCGACGGTCTCGGCGAGGCCATGAAGGCGGCGGACCTGCGGCCTCGAACCTCGCGCGACACCGCCGCGCCGTTCATCTGGAACCGACTCGCCGATCGCGGGATCACGACCGCCGCGATCGGCTGGCCGCTCGTCGAGGCTCAGGACGACGATCGGGTCATGGAACTCGGCATGTCGAATCTCCTGCGGATCGCCGCGGAGAACGAGACGATGCCCGGCGATGCCGCTCTCGGGGCCATTCGCGGCGGCATCGAGTCGCGTCCGGACCTGCGGTGCATCTGCCTGCACGCCTGGCTTCGGGAAGGCGTGCCCGACACCGAGTCCGCCGACTCCGACGACGATGGCGACGACCTTGCCACCGAGGACGAGACCGCAGACGAAGGCGGGCCGGTCCGACTCGACGACGAGCAGAAGGTGGCCGTCGTGCTCTCCTGGATCGAGGCGGTCGCCAAGGTGTCCGAGGCGACGCATGTTCTCGCGGTCCTGCTCGGCCCCCGCATCGGGCGGCACCTTCTGATCGGTCCGCGGGCTGCAGGCGTGGATGTCGCCTTCGGCATGCCGCAGGCCGGAGTGCCGACGGTGCTTGCGCTGCTCGGCGAGCCGACCGCCGCGGATCTTCCCGGCCGCTCGATCCTCTCCGAGGGGGAGGGCGACGACGAGGCTCGTCCATCGAAAGCGTGGTCGATCGAGGGCGGCCCGCTCTCGCCGCCCGACTTCACGGAGGCGATCGCACGGGTGCGTCGCGGCGAGGCGCCGCCGCTTCTCGAACAGGTCGTTCGTCGGCATCTCTCGGAGACGTTCTGGGTCGGACTCTCCGAAGGCGACGGAACGACCGCCTTGGACGCCGCTCGGGTCCTCGTGGAACTCGGCGGCGATCCGATCAACCGGATCCGACTGATCCTCGCCCTGATGGCGACGGGTGGCCGCGCGGAGGCGATCGCCGAGGTCCAGCGGCTCGGTGAGGAGCATCCCGACTCACCGCTGTCCCGATTGGCGCGGACCCTCGCCCCGGTCGGACTCTCCGACGAGGAGGTCGGGGTCATTCTCGACGAGACGCCCTTCGACGAGCTTCCGGGGCCGCTCGCTCGCGGCATCTGGGGCCGCGCCGCCGCTCGGATCGGCCGCGACGACGACGCGCTCGACGCGCTCTGGCGGCTCATCGCCGGCGGCTACGCTCTGAACCACGACCGACTCGGCTTCGCGACCCTCGCGGTGAAGCGCAACCAGGGCCAGGACGCCCAGCGGGCGGTGCTTGCGACCCGGGGAATGACCGGTCTGGCCACCGGCCCCGAAGGCCGACCGCGAACCGGTGTGGCACTCCTGCGGGCGCAGGCACTCTCCCGCGCCGGACGCACGCCTGCCGCGGTCGCCCTGCTCGAACAGTTCCTCGAACACCATCCGCTCGAGGAGCAGGCCGCGGTGATGCTGAAGAAGCTGCGAGGGAATGAAGACTAGAGAATTCGCCCGGTCCCCCGTTCTCCGTTCCCCGTTCCCCACATTCCATTCTCCCCCTCACCGATGTTCCAGCACGATCACGTGCTGCGCCCTCGGTCCGTGCACGCCGAGCACCAGTTCGAGTTCGATGTCCGCGGTGCGACTCGGGCCGGTGGCGAAGGTGACGGTGGGGGGTGGACCGTCGGGGCGTCGGTGCATCGTGGTCAACGCGTCGTCCCAGGTCTCGACGAGATCGCTCGCGGCGACGATCGCGATGTGCGCCTCGGGCAGCAGGGCCGCCAGACGGCTGCGTTCGGTGTCCGGAGATGCCCCCGTCGGGAGCACGATCGTCCCGTACTCGGCGACGCCCGCAGCGGCGCGGGTCACGCCGATCTCGGCGTCGAGCAGCCTCGACCGCTCGGCATCGGGATCGAGGAGTTCGAAGCCACCCGCCACGCCCGCAAGCAGCGATCGGACCAGCGGGTCGTCGCTGCGCACGACCCGGCGAACACCCCGATCCCGGATGATCGATCGCAGCGCCTCGACGGCGCCATCGTCGCTGGTCGCGCGATGACACGCGCCCTGCACCCGCTCGAGGGCGACGGCGAACCGCTCGATCCGATCATGCTGCGCCCGCCGATCATGCCCCCGATCGCCATCGACCGCGGCGAGGTCGTCGACCTCGGGCGTCGTCGCGGCGGCCACGGTGCCGAGATCCGGCACCGCGATCGCCGGTGGTGGTGGATGCGGACCGGCGTGTCGTCCGGCATCGGCGCCGCGAAGCGCCGTTCGGATCCGCTCCAGCACGACCGTTCGGTCGTCGCGGGCATCCCGACCCGACGACCGCGGCGTCGGAGGCGGGGGCGTGCGAGTCGGGGCCGCGACCGGCACCGCGGGAGTCACCGCGACCTCGACCGCGAGCCGCCGGGCGGTCGCGGTCTCGCTGAAGGCCCGGCCCGCCGGGCGGGGTGCGGCGCGACCGTCGAGCCATCCGGCGAGCGGTCCCAGGCGTCGCCCGAGCGACGGGCGAGCCCGGGCCACCGTTGCCGCCAGTCGGGCACCGCGTCCGAACCACCGGAACAGCGTCGGCGAGGTCGCGGCCCATCGCCAGACCCGGAACGCCCGCGACTTCTCCACGATCTTCCGCCGGCCGGTCGGATCCGCGTCCTCGGGCCGGCGTCCCGCCTCGCCACGGAGATGCAGCAGCACGCCGGGGATGTCGATGTCCACCGGGCACACCTCGCGGCAGGCGCCGCAGAGACTCGACGCCCCCGGGAGCTGGGAGGCGGCGTGCAGCCCCGCGATCTGCGGGGTCAGGATCGCGCCGATCGGACCCGGGTAGACGCTGCCGTAGGCGTGTCCGCCGATCTGTCGGTAGACCGGACAGATGTTGAGGCAGGCGCTGCACCGGATGCACCGCAGCGTCTGGGCGGTGATCTCGTCGGCGAGCAGCTCGGCGCGACCGTTGTCCACCAGCACGATGTGCAGCTCGTCGGGCCCGTCGTCCTCGGGCGTCCGCTTGGTGCCGGTGATGAGCGTCTGGTAGCAGGAGATCGCCTGGCCGGTGCCGCTGCGGGTGATCAGTCGCACCAGGGGGCCGAGATCGCCGAGCGTCGGCACCATCTTCTCGATGCCGATCACCGCGATGTGCGTCCGCGGCAGCGAGGTGGTCAGGCGGATGTTGCCCTCGTTCTCGATGAGCAGGAACGAGCCGGTCTCCGCGATCAGAAAGTTGCCGCCGCTGATGCCGAGCGTCGCCGAGGCGAACCGCGGCCGCAGTTCCTCGCGGGCGACGGCGGTGAGCCCCTCGGCGTCCTCGGGCATCGGTCGGCCGAGCACGCGGGAGAGCAGGTCGCGGATCTCGCCGCGACGCTTGTGGATCGCCGGGACGAGGATGTGCGACGGCGTCTCCTCGGCGAGCTGCACGATCCACTCGCCGAGGTCGGTCTCGACCGGCACCACGCCCGCGTCGATCAGGGCGTCGTTGAGTCCGATCTCCTCGGAGACCATCGACTTGCTCTTGACCGCGAGGCGGGCGTTCCGCGTCTCGGCGATCTCGACCACGAGGCGTCGCGCCTCGGCGGCGTCGCGAGCCCAGTGGACGATCGCCCCGCGGGCGGTCGCCTCCCTCTCGAATCGTTCCAGATGCTCGTCGAGTCGGGCGAGCGC
>JAUIHC010000350.1 GCA_030432455.1 Phycisphaerae bacterium
GCCACGATCGCCGGCCCGAGATCGAGCGATGGGCGCGATTCGAGACGGGCGGCGGGGGTTGGGGCGTGGAGTTGGTCGGGGCCGGGCATGGGTGGGGGGGGAGAGAGTAGAGAGTGGAAAGTGGAGAGTGGGGGGGGGGAGATTCGAGATTCGAGATTGGGTCGGGGCTTGTGTCGTGTTCACCCGTGCCTGCAGTCCAACCCCTGTGTGCTCTGTGTCTCTTTGGTGAACTGCAGACTCAAGATCAAGGGCCGCATCGTGTTCAAGCGTGCTCCAAACTACATCTCCGTGGCTCTCCGAGGCCCTCCGTGGTGAACCACTTCGACTGAAGGTCGCAGTCAAGTCATGTGGCCGTCGTCGTCGAGGTGCAGGCGGGTCTCGAATCCTTCGAGGTCCCGGTCGTCGTGCGTGACGAGAATCACCGCCACGCCCGCATCGCTCAGGGTACGCAGGGCGAGGTCGCGGATCCGGCCACGACGGTCGGGGTCGAGGCCGTTGAACGGCTCGTCGAGGAGGGCCACCGCCGGTCGTCGGGCCAGCACGCGGGCGAGGCAGATGCGGGCGCGTTCGCCGCCGGAGAGGGTGTCGGCGCGGCGATGAACGAGGTCGCCCGCCTCCGCGGTCTCGATCGCCTGCTCGATGCGTGAGGCGCGGTCGCGACGGTCGATCTTCAGGCCGGAGATCGCCATGGCGACGTTCTCGTGTCCGGCGAGATGCTCGTACAAGGGAAGATGCTGCTCGATCAGCGAGAGGTCGCGTCGGCCGAGCGGGACGCGATCGACCGACCTGCCCGCGATCTCGATCGTCCCGCGACCGGCCCTCTCGAAGCCCGCGATCACCCGGAGGAGCGTGCTCTTGCCGCAGCCCGAGGGCCCGAGCAGGGCCAGCCGTCCGGCGGGGGCGACATCGAGATCGATCGGGCCGACGCCGCGGCCGCCGCGGAATCGGCGTTCGACTCCCCGGAGTCGCAGGGCCGCTTCGGTCACCCGTCCGACTTCTCGCGGGCGGATCGGCGTCGCTTGAGCTCGGCGTCGATGAACGGCTGCAGGGCGCCGTCGAGCACGGTCTGCGGGTTGCCCGCCTCGTGTCCGGTGCGGTGGTCCTTCACGCGGTTGTCGTAGAGAACATACGAGCGGATCTGCGTGCCCCAGCCGCGATCGACCTTGCCGCCGGTGGCGGCGTCGAGTTCGGCCTGACGCTTCTCCTCCTCGAGCTGCTCGAGCTTCGCGGTGAGGACCTGCATCGCCTGCCGCCGGTTCTGCGGCTGGTCGCGGTAGGTCGAGGCGACCACCATGATGCCGGTCGGCTTGTGCACGATGCGGACCGCCGACGCGACCTTGTTGACGTTCTGACCGCCGGGGCCGCTGGAGCGGGCGAAGGCGGTGATCTCGAGGTCGTTCTCGGGGATCTCGAGATCGGTCTCCTCGAACTCGGGCGTCACGTCCACGGTGACGAAGCTCGTCTGTCGCTTGCCCTGGGCGTTGAAGGGGCTGACGCGGGCGAGGCGATGCGTGCCGCGCTCGCAGTTCATGTAGCCGAAGGCGTAGGGGCCCTTCACGTGGTACGAGACTTCGCTGATCCCGACCTCGGTGCCGTGGGTGCGGCTGAGCTCCTCGATCTTCCAGCCCATCTGCTCCCAGTAGTAGAGGTACATGCGATCGACCATCTCGCCGAAGTCGTCGGCATCGTTGCCACCGTCCCCGGCCTGGATCGCGACGAAGCAGCTGCGGTGGTCGTGCGGACCGGAGAGGAGCGACTGCAGCTCCACCTTCTCCATGCCCTGTTCGACCTGGTACAGCTGCTCGTCGGCCTCTTCGAGCAGTTCGCGGTCGCCCGCCTCCTTGGCGAGCTCGAGGCCGACCTTCGCGTCATCGAAGATCGCCATGACCTCCTCGAGGGGGTCGATCTGGGCCTTGATGAGCTTGAAGTCGGCGATGACCTTCTGGGCGGCGTCCGGGGAATCCCAGAAGCCGTCCTGATTCATCCGATCCTGCAACTCTTCTCGCTTCGACACCTTGGTGTCGTAGTCAAAGAGAGTCACGGATTGTCAAGATCCGCGCCTCGAGTTCCTCGACGAGCGAGGCGTGTGCTTCGTAATGCATGGCGGGGATGGTAGCAGCCTGGACGGTCGGCCGTGGCCGCCACGCCCCTCGGCCGGTGGATGAGTCGTCGTCCTCCCGGCGGGTGACTCGGCACCGAGGTGGTCGCCGGTAGAGTTCCGCCCCATGAAGCTCTCCAGTCGCGTCCGTTCCCTCAAGGGATCCGCCACCCTCGCCGTCACCGCCCGGGCCGCCGCCCTTCGCGCCGAGGGCCGCGACGTCATCGGCTTCGGGGCGGGCGAGCCCGACTTCGACACCCCCGACTTCGTGAAGCAGGTGGCCTCCGAGGCGCTCGCCGCGGGACTCACCAAGTACGCCCCGACCCCGGGCACGCCCGATCTTCGCGAGGCGATCGCGGCTCGGATGCGGACCCGCAACGGCATCGACTGTCGGGCCGAGCACGTCGTGGTCGCGGTCGGCGCGAAGCACGCGGCGTTCGAGGTCATGCAGTGCCTCGTCGAGCGGGGTGACGAGGTCGTGGTGGTCACGCCCGCGTGGCTCAGCTACCGGCCGATGGTCGAACTCGCCGGCGGCACCGTGGTCGAGTGTCCGGCGGGCATCGACGTCGGCTTCAAGGTGACCCCCGAGCGACTGCGGGCCGCGATGACCGACCGCACGACCGCGGTCATCCTGAACAGCCCCGGCAATCCGACCGGCGTCGCGTACTCGAGGGCCGAGGTCGAGGCGCTCGCGGCGGTCATCGCCGACCATCCGACGGCGACACTCGTCAGCGACGAGATCTACGAGGATCTCGTCTATCCCGAGGTCGATCCCGCGGTCGAGGCGTTCAGCCCCGGCTCGATGCCCGCCCTCGCGGGTCGGACCGTGACGCTCAACGGCCTCAGCAAGTCGATGGCGATGACGGGCTGGCGGGTCGGCTGGGCGGTCGCACCCGGTGACGACGGGGCCGTCGCCAAGGCGATGACCCGCCTGCAGAGCCAGATGACCAGCGGCATCCCGACCTTCATCATGCCCGCGGCCGCGGCCGCGGTCCGGGCCCAGCACGAGACGAGCCCCGCGATGCGCGAGGTCTTCGCCGGGCGGGCGAGGCTGGTCGCCGAACTGCTCGGCGGGATCGATCGGTTCCGCACCGTCGCACCGAGCGGCGCCTTCTACGCCTTCCCCGAGGTCGGCGCGTGCTTCGGTCTCGCCTCGCCCGGCGGCCGCGTGATCGATTCCTCGGCCGCGTTCGCCGAAGCGGTGCTCGAGGAGGCGGAGGTCGCGGTGGTGAGTGGCGAGGACTTCGGCGAGGTCGCGCGGAACCACATCCGCATCAGCTTCGCCTGCAGCGACGCCCAGATCCGCACCGGGATCGGTCGGATCGCCGAGTGGGTCGCGTCGCTGCGGTGATCGTCGAACGATCGTCCGCGTGCGGACCACGCCTCCCGCCGGCCGAGGCCGGACGGGAGGCGGTGGCCGCCGGTCGCGAGGTCACCAGCAGGGACCCCACGACAGGAGCAACTGACCAAGATCACTGCCCCCGACCTCGTGGTCCCCGTCGAGATCCGCCGGGCAGCCCCCCGAACAGTCGCCCCACGCCGCGAGCAGGCTGCCGATGTCGGCACTGTTCACGACCGCGTCACCGTTGAGGTCGCCGGGGCACACCTCCACATCACGGGTCGAGGTCTGATAGATCCCCGCCCACGACTCGCCGGTCGCCTCGTCGAACATCGAGGCCGCGACCACGAACCAGTCGCCCCG
>JAUIHC010000351.1 GCA_030432455.1 Phycisphaerae bacterium
CGATTGAGCGGGGTCGCCCGGCGGCTGGCGACGATCCGCGGGGACGCGTGACCGGGTCCGAGAACGGCATCACGCCGAGCGAATCGGGGTCGATTCCCGACGGCGGGGATGGAATCGTCGCTCCTCGCCATCTCCATCTCAACCGACGGCCCTGAGCGGTCGATCCGATCCTGCGGGGAAGTCCCCCGTTTCTCAGGTCCGGAGATCGACATGCGCTTCCGACGGATGTTCACCAAGACCGCCTCGCCCGTCGTGGCCGACTTCGGTGCGTCCTCGGTCAAGCTGCTTCAGATCACCGGCGGCGAGACGCCCGCGATCGTGGCCGCCCAGTCGCTGGAGATTCCCGACGAGGCTCGCGGCAACACCGATCGACGCTTCGCCTTCCTCGCGGACGAGCTCCCGACCGTGCTCCGACAGGGCGGATTCCAGGGCCGCCGGATCATCTGCTCGCCCGCCAGTTCGCACTTCATCGTCCAGCAGACCCGGGTCGATCCCGAGAGCCCGTTGTCGGCGGACGATCAGGTTCGTGCCGAGGTCGCCGGTCGGATGAACTGTCTGCCCGGTGCCGTCGTCGCCCGATCGTTCCCGATCCCCGGCAGCGATCGGGACCGCGTGACTCTGGCCATCGCCCGAGACGATGTCATGCGGCACGTGGACCTGCTCAAGCGGTGTCGCTTCGATCTCGTCGGCGTCCAGCCCGACCAGTTCCCCATGCTGCGGGCCTTCGATCATCTGCATCGTCGGGTGGAGGACCGCACGGTCGTCACCATGTACGTCGATGCGGGTTGGGGTGCGATCAAGGTCGCGGTCGCCCGCGGAACGGATCTGGTCTTCGCCAGGATCATTCCGATCGGTGGACGACAGTTCGACGAGATCGCCGCCTCGGCGTGGGGATGCACCGCCTCCGTGGCCCGCCTCCGCCGGGTCTCCGAGGAGCGGGAGGCGATCGCGGCCCCCCGGCCCACCGTCTCCGAGGAGCCGGTCTCCGACCAGATGTCCGCGATTCTCCGGGCCGGAATCGCCAAGGCCGTCCGGGACGATGCGCAGGCACGCGAACAGGCCGCGGTCGGCACCGCCGTCGCCGCCGACCGCCGGGTCGGTGCCGCATCGCCGTCGCTCGCCGCGGTGGGGTCCTCCGGCGTGGTGGCCGCCGAACTCGCCGAGGTCCACGAGTCGATCGCCGAGGAACTGCTCATGTGCGCCCGCTACTCGCAGGCCGCGATCGGCAGCCCGATCGACCGTCTGGTCATGGTCGGCGGCGAGTCCCACAGTCGTCGTTTCGCCGGGCATCTCGCCCGCCGGATGGGCGTGAAGTCGAGCGTCGGTGATCCGATCCGTCGCCTGCTCGCAGCCACCCCCGAGGGCGCCGGGGTGCTGGTGCCCGCCGAAGAGCATCCCGAGTGGACCGTCGCGTGCGGTCTGTGCGCGATCGAGGTCGAGGCCTGAGGCCTCCCGGAGCCGAACCGTGTTGAGCAAGCTCTCCGAACAGACGGGCTTCCTGCCCGACGACTATGTGAAGGGTCGCGCCGAGCGCCGGACCAACGTTCTTGCGATCACGCTGTTCGTGGTCGTGATGGGCGGAGTGGCGCTGGCCTATCTGGCGACCGATCGAACCTGGAACGACGTCCGGGCAGCGCGGGCGGCGGTCAACCAGCGGTATCAGGACGCCGGGGCCCGCATCGAGGAGATGAAGGCGTACGAGGAGCGGGTCGCCCGCATCGTGGACAAGGCGCACATCGCCGTCGGGCTGCTCGACACCGTGCCTCGATCCAATCTCCTGGCCGAGATCGTGGGTCGCATGCCGGATGCCCTGAGCCTCACGCGATTCAACCTCGAGACCACCGAGATCAAGGCGCCGAAGGAGAAGCCGGCCGTGGTGGGCTCGATCTCGACCCGCGGCGGCGCGAAGGCGCCGAACGCCGCGGAGGAGTCCACGCCTCGCCCCGAGCCGCGTCGCTGGGCCACGACCGTCGAGCTGGAGGGGCTGGCCCCCACGCTCGAGGAGGTCTCGCTCTTCATCGACGCCCTGGTCTCGGTGGAGGTCTTCCGACGGGTGCGGCTGGACCACACTCGTCAGGTGGAGATCGACGATCGCGGGATGCGTGAGTTCCGCGTGCTCTTCGAGCTCGATCCCGATGCCGACATCCGGCGGTTCGACGCCGCCTCGGTCGCGTCGGTGGACGTGGAGGTTGATCGATGAAGATGGGAAATCGCGAGATCACGTTCCTCATCGTGCTGGCCGCAGTGCCCGTCGCGGCGTGGTTCTTCGTGTTCCAGCCCCGGAACCACGACATCGAGCAGTCGCGCCGGGAGATCGCGGCCATGGAGGCCACCCTCACCAGGCTCGACCGGCTCGCCGGGGCCGTGGGCGACGTCCGGCTGGCGATCGACGAGGCGGAGGGACGCCTGGCGGACTTCCGTCGGAACATCCCCGACGCCGAGGAGGTGGACGACCTGCTGGCCGAGATGCATCGCATCGGCGATCGCAACTCGCTTCGGCTGGCGTCGATCCGCGCCGTCAACCAGTCCGAGGTGCAGGGGCATCTGGAGATCCCGTTGAACATGGAGGTCCGCGGCGACTTCCCCGGCATCTACCGGTTCCTCGTGGATCTGGAGCGACTTCCCCGGATCGTGCGGGTCCAGTCGCTGGAACTCGAACGCACCATGACCAAGAGCCGGAGCGGCGACGAAGACCGTCCGCAGGGTGATCTCGATGTCGCGGTGACGGTCGTCGTCTACTGCGAAGGTGATGGAGGTGACGCGTGAGTACAGGTGGCCACGACGATCTGATCGGCGACAGCGTGGACTCGTCCATCGACGGGCCCGTGGTCCGAGGCGGCACCATCGACTTCTCGGTGGACGACGGCTTCGCCGCGGCCGCCCAGACGAGCGGCGGGCGGCGCATCGACGGCGGCACCATGATCCTCGCGGGCGTCGTGCTCGCGTCGATCGCCGGGCTCTGGTCGATGCGGTTTCTCGGCACCATCTCCGGTCAGGACACGATGCTCCCCGCCGCCGAACATGTGCAGGTCGGCAGCTGGGTGCTCGAGGCGGAGAAGCAGGGAGCGGTCGTCGGACTCGACGATCTCCGCATCCTCGACGATCTGGACAAGGACCGGCTCAACGACCTGCAGGTCGGCATCACCGATCTTCGGACGCTCACGCCGTTCACCTATCACGGTGAACTCACGACCGGCGAGGTCGTGGAGGCGTCGCCGTCGCCGGTCAACACCATCGATCGGATCAAGGACGACTTCGACGCGATGATCGACGAGATCGGTCGCCGAATGAAGGTCACCGCGATCCTCGCCCCCGACACCCCGCGGGCCCAGACCGTGCTCAACGGCTACCGGCTGATGGTGGGCGACGTCTTCGACGTGCCTCACGAGGGACGCGAGTACACCTTCGAGGTGGTTCGAATCGGTCGCGAGGGTGTCGTCTTCCGGTCCCGACTCGCGGAGCCGGCGCACGAGCGTCGGATCGAGGTTCCGGTCCATCGCGACTATTGATCGCGATGGGCCTTGGAGGGAGGACGCTCGTGGGACGATTCGACATCGAACGGCTGCTTCAGGATCTCGGCGAGCCCGATCCGTCCGCGCCGCGGGAACCGGCCGGATCGGAACCCGGCGCGGAGGGCCTCCCGACCGATGTCGCGCCGCCGCGTACGACCGGGGACGCCGGGCCGTCGCTCGCCGCCGCCTCTGAGGGCCGCCCCGCCGCGACGACCGCTCGGCCGGCCGTGGCCCGTCCCCCCGACTTCCGGACCGGCGACGGTCTCGGCCGCGAGGTCGATCCGACGC
>JAUIHC010000352.1 GCA_030432455.1 Phycisphaerae bacterium
CGGCGGCCCCGAGTACGGCGTCCGCAGCGGCAAGGGGTACATGGCGTGGCTCCAGCACGTGCTGGTGGAGGAGACCAACGCCCGCGCCACCGCGATCGAGGTGGACTTCGTCAACACCGAGGCGGGACGACAGGTCCGGATCGGTCTGTGGCGCGATCCGAACGGTGACGGCAATCCAGCCGACGCCGAACTCATCCACATCGTGAACACGCAGATTCAGTCCGCGACGCCGTCGGAGCGGGATCGCATCGAACTGCCCGACCTCGATCTCGGTCCGGTCGGCGGCTCGTACTTCATCGGCGTCCTGATGGCGACCGTCTCCGAGAGCGACTTCCCGGCCGGGCTCGACGCCACGACGCCCTACGTGGCCGGCAGCTGGGTGATCGGGGCGAGCGGACCGATCGATCCGAACGACCTCGACGGCGAGAACGTCATCGAGTTCAGCCGACTCGACTGGATCGGCACCGGCGTCTGGTGGAGCAACTGGGTCCTGCGGCTCGAGATCGAGACCGCGGACGGCGACTGCGACTTCGACGGCATTCCCGACATCTGCCAGATCGCGCTCGGCCAGATCGAGGATCTCGACGGCAACGGCGTCGCCGACGCCTGCGAGGACTGCGACGGCGACGGCATCGTCGACGGCTGCGAACTCTCGTGCGGCGGGGACTGCGGAAGCATCTGGGACGGCTTCTGCGGCACCGACGCCGACTGCAACGAGGACGGCATCCCCGACTCGTGCCAGAGCGGATTCAACGGCCTGCCCGACTGCGACGGCAACGGCATTCCCGACGCCTGCGACGACCCGTCGCTGGACTGCGACGGCAATGGTCTCGTCGACACCTGCGAGATCGACGACGGGACGGGCGAGGACTGCGACGGCGACGGCACGCTGGACATCTGCCAGCTGGGCGGCCACCCCGGCTACGCGGCCGACGGCGATCTCGTGAGCGACACCCTCGGATGGGCCGGCGGCGGAGGCACCTGGTGGGCCACGCAGTATGACGTCGGTCAGGGCGGCGGAACCGTCGATCACATCGAGGTCGCCTTCGGCGATGCCGGGGTCGGTGCCGTCGCGGCCCTGGCGCTCATGGCGGATCCGAACCAGGATCGTGCCCCGCACGACATGGTGCCGATCGTGATGATCGAGCGGCCCATCGAGGCGGTCAACGCCCCGGGCCAGAGTCCTCCGCTGCTGACCCGATTCGACTTCGACCCGGTGAACCTGGGCGAGCCCGGCACCTCGTTCTTCGTGGCGGCGTTCGTCTACGTGCTCGACAGCCGCAATCCGATGGCCTACGACGCCAACCGATTCGAAGGCCGGGCATGGGTCGGTCGCGGCGCCTCACTGCTGCAGCGGACCGCCACCTTCACCCTGGGTGGCCTCGACTTCCCCGGCGAATGGGTCATGCGGGCGGGCCGCACCGGCGAACCACCCCTGTACGACTGCAACCGCAACCGACAGCTCGACGAGTGCGACATCCTCCAGGGAATCTCGCTCGATCAGGATCTCGACGGTCGCCCCGACGAGTGCGCCCCGATCTGCATCGGGGACTTCAACGGCGACGGCGTGGTCGGCGGCGCCGACCTCGGCATCTTCCTCCTCGAATGGAACAACGCCGGCAGCGCCGCCGATCTGAACGGCGACGGCGTGGTGGACGGCATGGACTTCGGCGTCTTCCTCGTCGCCTGGGGACCCTGCTGAGCACCCGACGGCGTTCGGCGGACGGGTCCGACTCCGAGTCGGCGCCCGTCCGCTAGCATCGCCGCCATGCCGACGCCCGCCTTCCCCGTGCTGCTCGCCGCGACCGACCCGGGACCGTCCGACGCGCTGATCACCAACCCCGCCGCGGTGCTCGGGATCCTGCTGGTGATTCTCGCGGTGGTCTTCCAGACCGAGCGGCACCCGACGATCGGGCGTCTCTACCGCGTGGTTCCCGCCCTCCTTCTCTGCTACTTCATCCCCGGTCTGCTCTCGACCGCGGGGATCGTCGCGGACGAGGGAGGCCGGCTCTACCACGTCGCGAGTCGCTACCTCCTGCCCGCATGCCTCGTGATGCTCACGATGAGCGCCGACCTGCCGGGAATCCTGCGGCTCGGCCCCAAGATGCTGCTGGTGTTCCTCGCCGCGACCGTCGGGGTCGTGGTCGGCGCCCCGCTCGCGGTGCTGCTGGTCGGCACGATCTCGCCCGAGACCGTCGGCGGCACCGACGCAGATGCGGTCTGGCGCGGGCTCTCGACCGTCGCGGGAAGCTGGATCGGCGGCGGCGCGAATCAGGCCGCGATGCGGGAGGTCTTCCAGCCGAGCGACGACCTCTTCGGCGCGACGGTGGCGGTGGACATCATCGTCGCGAACATCTGGATGGGCGTGCTGCTGTGGATGGCGGGATCGAACGCCCGCATCGACCGACTCCTCAAGGCCGACCGGACGGCACTGGACGCGCTGAACGCCAGGCTCGCGACGGTCGAGGCGCAGTCGCCCCCGCGGGCGGCGACCACCACCGACCTCATGACGATCTGCGCGATCGGCTTCGCCGCGACCGGCATCGCGTCGCTCGTCGGCGGATCGCTCGCCGGCTGGTTCGAGTCCACGCAGCCGTGGTCGTCGCGATTCAGCCTCACCAGCGGCTTCTTCTGGCTGGTGGTGATCGCGACCACGATCGGCGTGGCGCTCTCGTTCTCGAAGCCGGTGCGGGGACTGGAGTCGGTCGGGGCGAGTCGGATGGCGACCGTGTTCCTCTACCTCCTCGTCGCCACGATCGGGTTGGAGATGGACCTGCTCGCGATCGGTGAACGCCCCGGACTCTTCGCGATCGGCCTCGTCTGGATCGGCATTCAGGCGGTGTTCGTGCTGACCGCGACATTCCTGCTGCGGGCGCCGATCTTCTTCGCCGCGGTCGGCAGTCAGGCGAACATCGGGGGTGCCGCCAGCGCCCCGGTGGTCGCCGCGGCGTTCGATCCGAGACTCGCGCCGGTCGGCGTGCTGCTCGCGGTCGTCGGATACGCCCTCGGCACCTACGGCGCGTGGATCGCCGCCCAGCTCATGCGGGTCGCGAGCGGCGGATGATCGACGACGCGGCGGTCGTCCGAGAGGTCCTGGCCGAGGCGGGGCTCGTCCCCGACGAGTCGATCGCCGCCTCGATCATCGATCGCGGCTCGACGAGTCGGCTGCTCACGCTGGCGATCGCCGGAACGCCGCTCCTCGCCAAGATCGCCGACGACCCGGCGATCCTGGAACGCACGAGCCGCGAGGCGGCGGTGCTCCGCGGACTCGCCGATCCCCTCGCCGGTCTCGCACCCCGCCTCGTCGCCGCCCGGATCGATCCGTCATGCAGCGTCGTCGTCGTCGAGCGAATCGACGGCCGCGTCGGCGATCCGGTCACGGGGGCGACCGGTGCCGACCTCGCCGCGATCATCGATCGACTCGCGCCGATCTGGTCGCTGGACGCGGACGATCCGCGGGTGGCCGCCCTCGACCTGCCCGACTGGGGCCGCGGCACCGACGACGAGCGTCCGCATCGACGTCGCGCCGAGCGGTTCCGGCGTCGCGCCGACATCGTGCGTTCACGGTTTCCCGACTCGCGGGGTCTTCCCCGTCGCCTCGCCGCCGTCGCCGATCGCTACGAAGCCGTCGCCCGCGACCGACGGCACCGGACCACTCGCGTCATCCACGGCGACCTGCACCTGGGCAATGTGGTCTTCACCGACGACGGTCCCTGCGTCCTCGACTGGCAGACGACCTCGCTCGGCGATCCCCTCGACGACGTCGTCCGGCTCGTCATGG
>JAUIHC010000353.1 GCA_030432455.1 Phycisphaerae bacterium
CCCGGACGACCCGCGCGATGCCGCGGAGCGTCGCGGCCCGACCGGGCAGTTCGATCTCGAAGCGAAGTCCGGCGTCGGGCTCGACCGGGGTCATCGACTCGAAACTCGCCCCGCCGATCGAGATGTCTCGGAGATGGCCGTCGATCACGGAGCCGTCCTCGGTCCGGACCCGGATCGCCGAGTACATCGGTTGCACCGCGTAGCGGCGATGCTTCCGCCGCTCGATGCCCGCCAGTGGCTCGGTCCTGCGGTCGACGGCATCGCGGTCGAGTTCGATCTCGACGGGCCGCTCGATCCGGTTGGAAAGGCTGCTCGGCGCGGCCGGGCCGGTGTGAAGTCCACGATCAGTCAGGGTCGGCATCTCAGGAGCTCCGGGGGGACTCTCGTCCCCAACCCCATCGACCCGCACGATCCCGACCTCAAGCACAACCCAACCGATTCGGCCCGATAGTCTGACCCCCGACAAGGGACGGGGACTCCCCGCCGCCCCCCCATGCTGCCCGCTCCGTTCTCCATTCTCCATTTCTCCATTCCCCCCGACCCCCCATGCCCCTCCCCCCCCGCGGAACCGTCATCCACGCCCCCGACGCCCCGATCGAGCCGCTGCTCGCGGACGCCGGGCGGACCGTCGCCGTGCTCGGCTACGGGAATCAGGGCCGGGCCCACGCCCTGAATCTGCGGGATTCCGGCGTCCGGGTGATCGTGGGCGGACGGACCGGATCGGAGGCCCGCAAGCGGGCGGAGTCGGAGGGGTTCGCGTCGTTCGATCTCGCCGAGGCCGCCTCGGCCGCAGATCTCGTCGTCATCGCCCTGCCCGACGAGGTCCATGGTCGGGTCTGGGGGGAGACCCTCGCCTCCGCGATCCGTCCCGGCCAGGTCCTCGGCGTGGTCCACGGATTCAGCCTGCACCACGGCGAGATCGATCCCCCACCCGGCGTCGGGGCGGTGCTGGTGGCGCCGAAGGGCCCCGGCCGCACCGTCCGCGAGCGGTTTCTCATGGGCCAGGGCATTCCCGCGATCATCGCGGTGCACCAAGAGACCGAGGGCCCGGACTCCGGACCGGATGCCGCAAGTCTCTGCCTGGCGTGGGCCGCGGGCCTGGGGTGCACCCGAGGCGGCTCGATCGTCGGGAGCGTCGCCGACGAGACCGACACCGATCTCTTCGGCGAGCAGACCGTGCTCTGCGGCGGCCTGACCGGCCTCATCCTCGCGGCGTTCGAGATTCTCGTCGAGGCCGGCTATCCGCCCGAGGTCGCGTACATCGAGTGCTGCCACGAGGCGAAGCAGGTCTGCGACCTGATCTATCATCGCGGCCTCGCGGGCATGCGGGCGGCAATCAGCAACACCGCCGAGTTCGGCATCGACCACGCCGCCCCCCGACTCGTGAACGACCGCGTCCGCGCGGAGATGCGGGCCCTGCTGGCGGAGATCCGCGACGGTCGCTTCGCCGAACGGCTGAAGACCGACGCCGACGCGGGCTTCCCCGACCTGCACCGCCACCGCCAGGCGACCGCCGACCACCCGATCGAACAGGCCGGAAGAACCGTCCGCAACCTCATGCCGTGGCTGGCCGAGGACGATGCGAAGGTCGAGGCGTCTGGCGCCAGCGATGCTCACCACAGAGGGCACGGAGGGGCACGGAGGGCCACGGAGGATGGACAGGATTGATCTGATCGGGGCAGCGGTAGTTCAGGGGACATGAACCGATCGGCACTCTCGCCCGGGCCAGCCATGGCCTATTCGTCAACTTTGACGGCCGCGCGTCGTCGGCGAGCCGAAGAGAGAAGCTCCGACGCAGATCCACCGGCATTCGCCTATCCGTCGCGAACTCATGCCCCTTCCCCCTGTGGCCCCTTGCCCACTCCGTGGCCCTCCGTGATCCTCCGTGCCCTCCGTGGTGAACCCGCAGAATGACCATTCTCGACGCGATCATCCTCGGCCTCGTCGAAGGCATCACCGAGTACCTGCCGGTGAGTTCGACCGGGCATCTCATCATCACGGCGAGCCTGCTCGGGCTTGATCGGGATGAGGCGATGAAGTCGGCGGTGGACGCCTTCAACATCGTCATTCAGGGCGGGGCGATCCTCGCGGTGCTCGGGCTCTATCGCGTCCGAGTGCTCTCGATGATCCGGGGCCTGCTCGGTCGGGATGCGGGCGGTCGCCGACTCTTCACGAATCTCGTCATCGCGTTCCTACCCGCCGCGATCTTCGGCGTGCTGCTCGACGATCTCATCGAAGCGGTGCTCTTCAAGCCGTGGCCGGTGATCACCGCCCTCGCGGTCGGCGGCCTGCTGCTTCTCGGCATGAAGCGATGGCAGGACCGGGTCTTCGCGGCCGCGGACGGTGACGACGACGACGACGCCTCGCACGCCCGCTTCACCGACATCGAACATCTGTCGTGGAAGCAGGCCCTGACGGTCGGCCTGCTGCAGTGCGTCGCGATGATCCCCGGCACGAGTCGGTCGATGATGACGATCGTCGGCGGCATGCTCGTCGGTCTGCGGCCGAAGCAGGCCGCGGAGTTCTCGTTCCTGCTCGGACTCCCGACGCTTGGCGGCGCCTGCGTCTACAAGGCGCTCAAGAGCGGCGACGAGATCGCCGCGCTCGGCGGCGTCCCGATCGCGGTCGGCATCGCGGTGGCGACCGTCTCGGCCGCGTTCGCGGTGAAATGGCTCGTCGGCTACCTCGCGAAGCACGGCCTCGCCCTCTTCGGGTGGTACCGGATCGCGCTGGCAATCGTGCTCGCGGGACTCTGGCTGGGCGGGATCGTGAGCTTCGGGCCGGTGACCGACGATCAGTCGCCGTCCGAGCCCGCATCGGCGGCGGTCGCGTCCGACGCCGCCCCCGCCTCGAACTGACCGATCGATCCGTCGCGGGCGAACCGCTCGATCGCCCGCGCCGCCTCCCAGCGATCCGCGACCTCGACGATCCGGTACGCCTCGCCGTGCGACCGCCAGTCCTCGACGGTGCCGTCGTCGATGACGAGCACCCGCCAGTCACCCGCGATCGCGTACGCCACCGCGCCCGTCGAACCGTCGGGCGAAGCGACCGGCGCGATCGCGTCCCGCCACGCAGGCGTCATGTCCTCGGCCTTCGGCCAGATCTCCACCGGCCGCCCCCGCTCGTCGAGCCGGGCGAGACCGAAGGTGGCCCGATCGAGCGGGCCGCCGATCTGATCGACCAGCACCCAGCGGACGCCGTCCACCTCGACCGGTTCGCCGACCACCCGCACCGCGGTCTTCGGCCAGAGCGTGCCGCCGAGGATCCAGGCGAGCATCGACGCCATCACCACGAACACCGCGATCTTCACCAGAAGACTGCGGAAACCGAGGATGACCTGCCCCATCGGGCTCGCGTTGGGCGTCATGCGGCGGAGTCTACCCCTCGGACGGGCCGCCCGAGTCCTCACCGAGTTCGGCGCGGAGCCGCGGCTCGTCCCAGACCTCGACCCCGAGGTCGGTCGCCTTCTGCAACTTGCTGCCCGCCTTCTCGCCCGCGATCAGGATGTCGGTCTTCTTCGAGACGCTGCCGGTGACCGTCGCGCCCAGCGCTTCGAGTCGTTCCTGCAGATCCTTGCGACCGAACGCCTCGAGCGTGCCGGTGATGACGACGGTCTTGCCCGCAAACGGGGAGTCGGCGGGCACCGCGACCTCGCCGGGCTCGCGGTAGAGATCGCTCGCCAGCGAGACCCCGGCATCGGCGAGTCGGCGGAACGCGTCCCGCGCCGGCTCGCTCGCCAGATGCTCGTGCAGGCTTCGGGCGG
>JAUIHC010000354.1 GCA_030432455.1 Phycisphaerae bacterium
CGTCGAGGCGACTCGACGGGATGCCGACGGGGCCGACCGAAACCACTGGCGGGTCGAGTCGCTGCGGTTCGCCTCGGATCCACGGTGGTCCGGGGAGATCGAGATCGAGGTCGCCGGTGACGGTTTCGCCTTCACCGAAGGCCCGGTCGTTCGCGAGGACGGCAGTGTCTGGTTCACCGACCAGCCGAACGACCGCATCGTGCGATGGACCGCGGAGCACGGCTGCGAGACGGTGATTCAACCGGCCCTTCGATCCAACGGACTCGGGCTCGACCGGGCCGGGCGTCTGCTCGCCTGCGCGGAGGCGAGCAACCAACTGGTCGTCTTCGACGCCGACGGTCGGCCGCAGGTGCTGGCGAGCGGTGACGGTGAGCGATTCAACGGGCCGAACGATCTCTGGGTCGGTCCCGACGGCGCGATCTGGTTCACCGATCCGTGGTATCGACGGCCGTGGCACGACGGCGACGACTGGCGTCGCGAGCCCGCAGTGCATCGCCTGGCGACCGACGGGACGGTGACGGTGGTGGCCACGGACTTCGGTCGGCCCAACGGGATCGTCGGCACGGCCGACGGTGGGACGCTCTACATCGCGGACATCGACCGGTCGGTGCTCTGGTCGTCTCCGATCGAGGCGGACGGTGGGCTCGGTGAGCGGGTTCCGGTCGTGCCGCTGGGGTCGGACGGCATGGCGATGGGTGGTGACGGCACCATCCTGCTCACCGGCCGCGGGGTCTTCGTGGTCGATCCGGAGCGTCGGGCGCTGGTCCGGGTCCTCGTGCCGGACGAACCGTGGTGCGCGAACGTGACGGTGGGGGCCGACGGCGACCTGTGGGTCACCGCCCGCGACCGCCTGCTTCGGATCCGCCGCTGACATCGACATCCGGATTCGGTCGAGCATGTCGTCTCGATGTGTTCCGTGTGAACATTGCGCACGGTTCATCGAGTCGTGACGGAGCCTTCACGGCACCCGAGGGAATTCCGAACCCGGGGCGCGGATCCTGCGGCATCCACGGGGAGCGTCCCCGTTCGTTCTGCAGCAGCAGCAAGCAGGAGACTCAGATCATGTCGATCCGCTTCATCGCGGCCGCGGCCCTTGCCGCGGGCACCATCGGCGCCACCGCCCTCGCGGGCGGGACCGGCGGCCTCTCGCTGACCATCCTTCACATCAACGACGCCGAGAGTCAGCTCCTCGGTCTCGGTGACACGCTCGAGTACGCCGACGCCGCGCGTTGGAACACCAAGATGGCCGACCTCCAGGCCATGTATCCGACGAACCTCGTTCTGACCTCGGGCGACAACTTCCTCGCCGGTCCCGAGTTCAATGCGAGCATCGCCAACGGCACCAGCTACGACGCCGCGGCACTCTCGGCGGCCGGTTTCGACGCCCTCTGCATCGGCAACCACGACTTCGACTTCGGTCCCGGCTACCTCGCCGACTTCGTGGCGGCGTTCCCGGCCGATCAGACCTTCCTGTCGTGCAACATCGACTTCAGCGGCGAGCCCGCGCTTCAGGCCCTCGTCGATGCCGGTCGCATCGCGGCGAGCAAGGTCGTCACGGTCGATGGCGTGCAGGTCGGCATCATCGGCGCCACCACCCCGAACCTGCCGTTCATCTCGAGCCCGGGCGCCTGCGTCGTCGATGCCGACGTCGCCGGTGCGGTCCAGGCCGAGGTCGATCGGCTCGGCGGACTCGGGGTCACCCACATCGTGCTGACCAGCCACCTGCAGTCGGTCACCGAGGACCTCGACCTGATCGCGGCGGTCCGCGGCATCGACGTCGCGATCGCCGGTGGCGGCGACGATCTGCTCGCGAATCCCGGCGACCTTCTCATCCCCGGTGACACCGCGGCCGGTGCGTACCCGCTCGTGGCGATCGACGCCGACGGCGTCGAGGTGCCGGTGATCACGACCAAGGGCCAGTACGCCTACATCGGCCGCTGCACGGTCGAGTTCGACGCCGCCGGCGCCGTGCTCTCCGCCGAGGGCGGCCCGGTCCGCGTGGTGGACGTGACGGTCGGCAAGGATGGTGTCGTCGGTGACGCGGCCATCCAGTCGACCGTCGTCGATCCGGTCGCGGCGTATGTGGCGGAGCTCGGCAACACCATCATCGCGACCAGCGAGGTCGATCTGGATGGTCGCAGGCCCGAGGTCCGCAGCCGCGAGACGAATCAGGGCGATCTCATCGCCGACGCGTTCATCTGGCAGGCCACCGAACTCGCCGAGGCGTTCGGCACGCCGATCCCGCAGGTCGCCTTCGCCAACGGTGGCGGCATCCGCAACGACTCGATCATCCCCGCGGGCGACATCACCGTCCTCGACACCTTCGACATGCTTCCGTTCTCGAACTTCATCACCGTCCTTCCGTCGGTGAGCCGGGACACCCTGGTGGCTGCGTTCGAGAACTGCTACAGCCGGGTCCTGCCCTTTGGTGGTGCGGCGGGTTCGGGCACCGGTCGCTTCGGACAGATCTCGGGTGCCGAGGTGGTCTTCAACGCCGACCGTCCGGCGGGCAGCCGCATCGTGAGCGCGGTGCTCTCGGACGGCACCGTGATCGCCGAGGACGGCGCGGTCGTGCCGGGTGACGATGTGCCGGTCGTGACCGTCAACTTCCTCGCCAACGGTGGGGACGAGTATCCGTTCGCGGGTCTGTCCTACGAGATCCTCGGCGTCAGCTATCAGCAGGCGCTGGAGAACTACATCGTGAACGGACTCGGGGGTCTGATCACCGCCGCCGAGTACCCGATCGGCGGCGAGGGCCGCATCGTGCGACGCGACTACGCGGGCGACGTGAACGGCGATGGTCTGGTGAATGGTGCCGACCTGGCGATCGTGATCGCCGACTGGGGTGCGTGCGTCGCCGAAGGCAACTGCCTCGCCGACACCAACGCGGACGGCATCGTCGATGGTGCCGACATCGGCCGCGTGATCGGGTTCTGGAACCGCTGAGCGGGTCCATCGGCACGCGATCTTCAACGCAACACACGCAGCACACGCAACACCACCGCCCCCGCGACAGACGTCGCGGGGGCGGTGTCGTTCAAGGACATGCGATCGCCAAAAATGTCGCCTGTCCCGCTTTATGACGGGAATTGACGGACGAGCCGGAAATTGTCGCCTGTCCCGCTTTATGGCGGGAATCGACGGACGAGCCGGAAAATGTCGCCTGTCCCGCTTTATGGCGGCCGGTGGCGGAAATTGTCGCCTGTCCCGCTTTTTGGCGGGAATCGGCGGACGAGCCGGAAAATGTCGCCTGTCCCGCTTTATGGCGGCTGGTGGCGGACGGATGTGTGTGGCCGGCCTTGGGTGTCAGCCGTTCTTCGCGAGCTTGAATGCCTCGATCGCGCGGACTCGGGCCTTCTTGAGATCGACGATCGGGCGCGGGGCGGTGCCGTCGAGGTGGTCCGGAGCCCAGCGCCGCACGTACTCGCTTCTCGGATCGAAGCGATCACGCTGCGTGTCGGGATTGAACACCCGGAAGTACGGCGCCGCGTCGGTGCCGGTCGAGGCCGCCCACTGCCAGCCGCCGTTGTTGCTCGGAAAGTCTGCGTCCGCGAGCGACTCCATGAAGAACCGCTCGCCACGCCGCCAGTCGATGAGGAGATGCTTCGAGAGGAACGTCGCGACGATCATCCGCACCCGGTTGTGCATCCAACCGGTCGCGGCGAGTTGCTTCATGCCCGCATCGACGATCGCGATGCCGGTCCGGCCTTCGCACCATGCGGCGAAGTCGTCGTCGGCGTCTCGCCACGCGACCCGATCCGTC
>JAUIHC010000355.1 GCA_030432455.1 Phycisphaerae bacterium
GGTGCCGGTGTCGCCGCTGCTGTCGGTGATGCGGAACCGACCCGTCCCCACGCCCTTGCCGTAGTTGAGTTCCGAGAGCGGCGTGCCGAGCGAGACGTACTGCCGCTGCAGGTTCTCGCCGCGAACCACGTTGCTCGCCACCCCGGCCTCGAGCCCGCCGAGTCCGAGTCCCGCCGCCGCGTCACCGGAGATCGTCAGATTGCCCGCCCCACCGCTGTCGTCCTCGACGAGCAGACCGTTGCCCTGATCGTTCACTCCGATCGCGACATCGACTCCGGAAGCGTTGAGCGCCGTGCCGATCACGACGAGGGCCTCTTCGAGCGTGTCGAACTGATCGAGGTTCGAGACCGTGACCGTGTCACCCTCGCGGTCGGTGACGGTGAGCGAGGAACCCCCGAGACCGGCGCCGCCCTGGAGCGTGCGAAGAAGCACCGTGCCGAGACCGCTGGAGACCCGCGATCCTTCGAGACTCGCACCCGCGTCGCCTGCGGAGAAGCCGAGATCCCGGATCGTCTGCGTCGACACCTCTGCGGCGAAGCTCGAACCGTCCACCGCTCCCGCGAGCATCGTGACCGTGCCACCGCCGCTCGCGGTGAACTCCAACCCCTCGCCGTCCGCCGCCACCGAGACGACCACCGCACCCGACGTCTGCTCGGAGACGCGATCCATCAGGTCCTGGATCGTGGTCGCCCGCGGCGTCTGCACCTTGTTGGGCACCACCGAGCCGGTGAGCCCGAGCGCGGTGCCGGTCCCGAGGATGCCGAGATCCTCGGCGGTGCCGTCGGCATTCGGTCCGGCACCGACGATCTGGACATTGCCGCCACCGGCCATGTTGTCGGTGATCTCGAAACCCTTGCCGTCGTCGCGAATCGAGAGCACGACCTGACCGGCGCCGAGTTCCTCGGTCAGTGTGCCATTCACGCGGGCCAGCAGCTCGCTCACGGTCTCGACCGCCTCGTCGTCGATCTCGTCGTTCTCGTCGAACGTCGCGCCGAGATCGATGTCGATCTCCTGGCCGGTCGAGGTCACGATCGTGAAGTCGGGGCGCTCCGGATCCTCGTTGATCGCGACGCCGTCGCCATCGTTGAGATCCTCCAGTCGTGTGTCGAGATCGATCGCGGCGTCCACCCGACCGAGATCGATGTCGTACGCGGTGCCGTCGACGTTCAGCACGAAGTCCACGATGTTGTCGCGGATGAGCACGCCGTTGCCGTCGTTGAAGTCGGTGAGCAGCGAGTTCACACTCAGACTGTTGAGCGGCTCGCCGTTGATGAGGCCGACCCCGACCACCGACGTCTCGATCCCGAGATCGGTGGCGGTCGTCCCTCCACCTTCGTTCGCGACGGAGAAGACGCCGGAACCTCCGGATTCATCCACGAGCTGGAGCGAGTCGGTGTTGAAGTTCGCAACCACCTGAATGCCCGACTCGGCGTTGATCGCCTCGACGACCTCCTCGAGCGTGGTGGCCTCGGAGAGATCGATCACCGCACTGTTGCCGGCCCGGTCCTGGATGCGGATGCGTCCGCGATCCACGCCCGATCCACCATTGAGGTCATCGAGTCGGATCGATTCGGAGACGCGCCCCTTGCCCCATTCGAACGACATCGCCTCGAGACCGAGCGGGTTCTCCGACTTGCTGGCGAACCCGCGCGACATCTGCTGACTGGTGGAGACCAGTTGCCGCACGCGGAACGAGTACTGACCCGGGTTCGCCTTGGTGGTCGCCGTGACCCCGAGGATGTCCTCGTTGGAGCTCGACGCCAGAACCGAGCGGAAGACATCGTCGGCGCGGAACGCCTTCGCGGCGTTGCCGAGGGACAGCAGCCGGGCATTCACGTCGAGCAACGCGGTCTTCGACGCGTTGAGGCCGGAGATCCGCTGAAAGATCGGGACCTTCGATTGCGCCTCGACGGCGAGAAGCTGCTCGATCAGCGAGAACGTGTCGATGCCGCTGACCAGTCCGATGCCGCTCGTGATGCTCATGCCGACTCCAGACCGTCCCGGGCACTCGACCCCGGGTCATCGACGAGTCAGGCCGCCCGGCGCCAGCGAAGCCCGTCCTCGCCGGCGTCTGCGTCCATCACCCGCCACCCAGGGGTCATGAGCCCCTGACGACGAAGATGGAGCAAATCGGATGCCCAGCTCACGAGGACCCGGTCGAACATCTGCCGGGCACGGGCCTCGGCGATGGAGGTGGGGGCATGCGTCTCGAGGTTCGGCTGGTCGTCCATGGCGCCCTCTCGGGTGAGGCCCCGGGAGAGGCGGCATCCGTGCCACCCGCGACCGGGACGCTTCCGGCATCGGACCGCCAGAACCATGAATGAAGCGAGCCTCCGCGGATCCCTCGAAATCGCGGGCACGCCGAACCCGACACCAGCCTCCCGGCGGTGTGGATCCTCACGGAGGATTGGCCTGAGACACCCCCCCCAGTCACCGCCTGAGGGGTGATAGGCCAGTTATTATCGGACTCTAGCCGTCCGAGTGCGGATTGAAGCCCAGTTTCTCAAGAAGGCCGTCGAACTGCTGAAGGCTGTAGAACTCGATCACAACCTTGCCTCGACCCTTCTGACGACCAAGGTTGATGCCCACTTTGGTCCCCAGATGGGTGGCCAGCCGCTTCTCCAGGTCCACCACATGTGCCGAACGAGATGCGGGGACACTGCCCGAGGTCGATGACAGGGGCTCCCGGTTGATCGCCTGCACTCGACGCTCCACCTCGCGGACGCTCCACCCTTCCCGAACACAGGCGGCGAGGAGATTCCCCCGTCGCGTCAGGTCACCCACCCCGAGCAACGCCTTGGCGTGTCCCTGAGTCACCAACCCCGCGGCAATCGCCTCCCTCAACGCAGGGTCGGCGTCCCGAAGCCGCAGCAGATTGGCGACGGTCGATCGATCCAAGCCAAGCTGCATCGCGACCGCCGACTGCGACAGCCCGAATTCATCCATGAGACGCGCGACTCCGTCGGCCCGCTCCATGGGGTCGAGATCCTCACGCTGGAGGTTCTCGACCAGCGCCCACTCGGCGGCCGTCTGATCGTCCACAGCACGGACGATCGCGGGGATCTCCGGCTTGCCAAGCTTCTGAAAGGCCCGCCAGCGTCGCTCGCCCGCCACGATCTCGAACCCGGCATCGCTCGGACGAACCACGATCGGCTGCATGAGGCCTGCCGTCTTGATCGAGTCCGCGAGCCGCTGGAGCGCGTCATCATCGAACCGCTGACGAGGCTGATGCGGGTTGGGCCGCACAAGTTCGATCTTCAGCATCCGAACCCCGGAACCCGAGGGCGGCCTGGCCGCCTCAGGGGCCGCCACTGGCGGGGGACTGGGCGACGCGGACGCCGTCGCCGGTACGGGGGCCGGAGAGGCGGAAGGCGGGGGGCTGATGGCCACCGGATTCCCGATCAGCGATCCCAGCCCGCGTCCAAGCCGGCGACCCGCCGGCTTCTGCTTATCTGCTGCCATGAGGTGACTCCTATCGTGGTCCCAATCGCCGGCCCGCCGTCTGCGGCCAGTTGCCGGAGAGAGCATACCGGACCTCAGGGATTCCTGCGTTCCACGTGGAACGGCTCGCCAAAAGCATGACAGGCGGTGCCACACCGACTCGTCGGGGATCGCCCATCCCGGCGAACGACTCTGTTCCACGTGGAACATCACTCAAGCCGGTTCAGCTGGCACGCTCTCAACGGCCTGGCCCCATGAAGCCGCATCTTCTCAGATCCCAGCCAGCGTCCACCCCAACCCGTGCCAGAGCAGCCATGA
>JAUIHC010000356.1 GCA_030432455.1 Phycisphaerae bacterium
GTGAAGCCGCTCAAGGAGGCGATCCGGACCGCGCCGGACCTGGCGACCATGCGCCGCGCCTGCGACGACTGGATCGACTGGGCCGACACCGCGCCGGGGATGGACTCGGTGACGATGGCCCCTCGGGGCGTGACGGGGCCCGAAACCTCGCGGTCGGAGGTCGGCGCCGCATCACCGCGGGCGTGACATGGCGGGATCCGCCGCGAAACCGTGGAATTCCGCTGGGCGTCCCGGCGTCATCCCGTAGATTGGTCGTTCCTCAGGATCCTTCGGAGACCACCATGCACCTCGCCGCCCTGCTCGCCTCGTCGCTGTTCGCCGTCGCCCCGATCGTCCAGGATGCCCCGGCCATCGGTCGAGCGCCGGGTGCGAAGGCGCCGACGCCTGCGGTCGTGGTCGAGGATGGTCCCAACGCCAGGCTGCTGGCGATGATCGGCGAGACCCTCGAGAAGGCCGACGGCACGACGGTGTCGGCCAAGGAGGCGCTCGACGGTCGGAAGCACGTGCTCATCTACTTCACCGCGAGCTGGTGCGGGCCGTGTCGCCGCTTCACGCCCGATCTGGTGAAGTTCGCCGAAGAGCACAAGGACGCGACCGACTTCGCGATCGTGCTGGTGGGTTCCGATCGCTCGTCGGACGCGCAGCGGGCGTACATGGAGAAGGCGAAGATGCCGTTCCTCGCCGTGCCCTTCGGTGCCCCCGGGGTCAAGAAGATCAAGCAGGCGTACGCCGGCAGCGGCATTCCGAACCTCGTGATCCTCGACGCGAACGGCAAGGCGGTGAAGGGGTCCTACGAGACGGACGGCCGCTATTCGCCGGAGAACCGCGGCAGCTACATCGGTCCCCAGCGGGTGCTGGCGGCGTTCACCGAGATGCGGCCCGATGCCGAGAAGACCGAGAAGACCGGGAAGACCGCCACCGACGCGGGCTGAGCCGTCGCCTCGGCTCCGAGGGGATTCCCAAGTCGTCACCAGCGGGGAGCCGATGATCCGGGATCGGTGCGCGATCGCCGCGCCCGCCTCGTGACGTCGCCCCGGATCAGCCATGACCCCCGAGCCTGCTCGTCTCCAGCAACCCGCCCAGGGATCGCCGCTCATCGTCCGAGTGCTGGTCCTGCTGCTCGGGGTGGCCCTTCTCGTCGGCGTCCCGATCTCGATCTCCGCCCGTCTGATCGCGGGCCGCGCCATCGAGGACGCGACCCTCTCCCGACTCACCGCCGCCCGCGCGATCAAGGCCAGCCGCATCGAGTCGTATCTCGCCCAGATCCGGGCCGAGGTGGACGTCCTCGCGCAGCTGCCCGAGACCGCGGTCGCGATCCAGGACATGTCTGCCGCGTTCGATGTCATCGAGCCGACCGCCTCGGGCACGGCGGCGACCCGGACCTTCGTCGAGGAGGTCTTCGCCCCCGGATTCGGTGCGGCCACCGGCCAGTCGATTCCACCCGACGCGGTGCTGCCCGATGATCCCCGGGCGCTCGAACTGCAGTCGATCTACATCGCCGCCAACCCGAATCCGATCGGCCGCAAGGACGAGCTCGTCTCCGCCGATGTCGATCTCGCGTACGACGAGGCCCATGCGACGGCCCATCCGATCCTGCGGGCGCTTCAGCGCCGCTTCGGCTACTACGACGTCTTCCTCGTGGATGAGCGGGGCACCGTGGTCTACACCGTGTTCAAGGAGATCGACTTCGGCACCAACCTGCTCGACGGACCGTTCCGCGACTCCGGCCTCGCCGACGCGGTGCGGACGGTCCTCGACGATCGGGCGTCCGATGCGATCGCGTTCAGTGACTTCTCCATGTACCGCCCGAGCAACGACGCGCCCGCGGCGTTCCTCGCGGCGGCGGTGTCCCGCGGCGGCCGTCGCGTCGGTGCGGTCGCGGTGCAGCTCTCGATCGACGAGATCGACGAGACCATGACCGGCGGCGGCATGTGGATCGAGGAGGGATTCGGCCGCAGCGGCGAGACCTTCCTCGTCGGCTCCGACGGCATGATGCGATCCGACGCCCGCGGTCTGATCGAGTCTCCGGAGGCGTACCTGCGGCGGAGTGCGGCCGGGGGCGTGAGCGGCGACGCGGTCGAGAGCATGCGTCGGACCGGCCGTTCCGTGCTTCTGCAGCGGGTGGACGACGACGCGGTTCGGGCGGCGCTGGCGGGCGAGTCGGGCGACCGTCTCGTGACGGGCCGCGACGGTCGGGAACTGCTCGCGAGCTTCCAGCCGCTCGATGTCTTCGGCGAACGGTGGGCCGTCGTCTCGCGCATCGAGCGCGACGAGGCGTTCGCCGGCGCGGACCGACTGCGGGCCACGATCCTCTCGATCGGTGGTGGGGTGCTGCTGCTGGTGCTGCTGATCAGCGTGATCGCCGGTCGTCGGCTGGTCGCGCCGATCAGTCGGCTGCACGAGGCGATGAACGGGCTGGAGTCCGGCGACTACGCGGTCCGCGTGACGCCCGGGGGCGGACGCGAGCTCACCTCGCTTGCGGTCGCGTTCAATCGCGTCGCGGCGACCCTCGGACTCAAGTCCCGCATGGCGGCCGCGAACGATCGCAAGGACGCGCTCATCGACGAGATCGCGGCCCTCACCGCCACGCAGGCATCGGGCGCGATCCAGGTCGCGGGCGCCGTCACGGAGATCAGTGCGGGCAGCCGCGAGATCGCCAAGACCGCCGAGGAGCTCACCGTCACCATGACCGAGGTGGACGGGATCGCCGGCGAGACCTCCGGCCGTGGCGCCCAGGGACTCGAGTCGATCCGGCGGGTCGAGACCGCGATGGGCGGGGTGGTCGGCGACGCCGAGCAGGTGTCCGACCATCTCGGTGAGATCGAGCGACGCTGCGAGGCGATGGGGCAGGTGGTGAGCACCATGGTCTCGATCGCCGATCGCACGCAGATCCTCTCGATCAACGCGACGATGGAGGCCGAGAAGGCGGGCGACGCCGGACTCGGCTTCCGCGTGGTCGCTCGCGAGGTGCGGCGGCTCGCCGACCGCACCGCCGAGAGCGCCTCCCGCATCGAGGAGAATGTCGGCCGGATGCTCTCCTCGGTCGAGGAGGGCGTGCGCCGGATGGACGACTTCCGAGGTCGCCTCGACGATGCGGCCTCGCTCACCGGTCGGGTGGCCGACGATCTCTCGCAGGTCATCGAACGCACGCAGGACCTCGGCCCCCGCTTCGCCACCGTGCTCGAGAGCATGAAGGCGCAGCGCGATGCGGCGCGTCAGATCAGCGAGGCGATGGCCGAACTCAACGACAACGTCGGCAGCACGCGGGACGCGGTCAAGACGGTGGACAACTCGATCGCCGACCTTCGCGAACTCTCGGAGAAGATCCGCGCGGAGATCGCGGAGGAGGCGGTACGGTTGGGGCTGTAGGAGAGAAAGTAGAGAGTGGAGAGTGGAGAGTGGAGAGTGGAGAGTGGAGAGTAGAGAGTAGGGAGGACCTGTCAGGCCGGTGGCGTGCATCAACTCCACTCTCTACGTTCGACTTTCCACTCTCTCACCCGAACATCGTCCCCAGCGCCAGATCCCGCACCACCGTGCACGGGACTCGTCCGTCTTCGTCGTCGTCGATCTGCGAGGCCGCGTCGGCGATGAGGATCGCATCCCAGCCGAGTCCCTGATCGACCCGACCGTGCGATCCACGGACCAGTGAGGCATCGGTCGGGATCACGTCGAGCAGGGTGCGGAAGCCGAGTGTGCGCCGCACGAGTCGCGAGCCGATCGCGAGCTTCGGGAATCGGAATCGGGGATCGACGA
>JAUIHC010000357.1 GCA_030432455.1 Phycisphaerae bacterium
CCTGGTCGGACGAGGATCGGACGCACCTGCTCCAGACCCTCGCCGCCGCCGACGCCTTCGAGACGTTCCTCCAGACCCGCTACATCGGGAAGAAGCGGTTCGGTCTCGAGGGCGGCGAGTCGCTGATTCCGCTGCTCGACACCATCGTCGACCTCGCCCCCGCCAACGGCGTGCAGGAGTTCGTCTTCGGCATGGCCCACCGCGGCCGGCTCAACGTCCTCTGCAACATCCTCGGCAAGACCTACGGGCAGCTCTTCACCGAGTTCGCGGAGACGTGGGAGGAGGACTTCATCGGCGGCACCGGTGACGTGAAGTACCACGGCGCCTACTCCGGCACCCGCACCACCCGCACCGGGCAGGATGTCCGACTCGCGCTCGCCGCGAACCCGTCGCACCTCGAGTTCGTCGATGCGATCGTGCTCGGCCGCACGCGGGCCAAGCAGCGGATCCGCGGCGACGAGCACCGCGAACAGGTGATCCCCGTCCTCATGCACGGCGACGCCGCGTTCGCGGGCCAGGGCATCGTCGCCGAGTGCTTCAACATGATGCGGCTGAAGGGCTGGACCGTCGGCGGCACGATCCATGTCGTCGTCAACAACCAGATCGGCTTCACGACGAACCAGACCGACTCCTTCAGCGGTCACTACGGCACCGACATCGCCAAGATGGTCGATGCCCCGATCTTCCATGTGAACGGCGACGATCCCGAGGCCGTCGCGTGGGTCGGACGCCTCGCCCTCGAATACCGCCAGGCGTTCCACAACGATGTCGTGATCGACATGTGGTGCTACCGCCGCAACGGCCACAACGAGGCCGACGAACCACGATTCACGCAGCCGCTCATGTACGAGCGGATCAAGGCGCAGACGCCCGTCGCGCAGCAGTACCGCGATCGTCTGCTCGCCGACGGCGTGGTCGCCGACGGCCGCTTCGAGGAGATGCAGAAGGAGCAGCTCGCGGCGATGGATGCGGCCCAGCAGCAGGCCGCCGAGTCGCCGCAGGATCCCCGCGTCGATCCCTTCGGCTCGCTCTGGCAGGGCATCACCTTCGACTACGACATCCGGTCGGTCGACACCGGCGTGGATCGCGCGGTGCTCGACCGCGTCTTCACCTCGCTCGAGCGGGTGCCCGAGGGCTTCTCGCAGCACAAGACGCTCAAGCGCGGCTACGCGAATCGCCGCAAGCTCTGGGAGTCGGGCGAGGTCGACTGGCCCACCGGCGAGCTGCTCGCCTACGGCAGCCTGCTTCTCGAGGGGCATCCGATCCGCCTGACCGGGCAGGACGTCCAGCGCGGCACCTTCAGCCATCGACACGCGGTGCTCACCGATCAGGAGACCGGCCAGCCCTACACCCCGCTGAACCACCTCGTCGATCCGACCGGCGACGAGTCGGGCGAGTCGGAAGCGGCCGAGGGTCAGGCCCGGTTCTGCATCCACAACAGCCCGCTCACCGAGCAGGCCGTGGTCGGGTTCGAGTACGGCTACTCCCTCGCCGACCCGCGGATGCTGATCATCTGGGAGGCGCAGTTCGGCGACTTCGTCAACGGCGCCCAGGTCATCATCGATCAGTTCATCGCCAGCGCCGAGAAGAAGTGGGAACGCTCCAGCGGACTCGCCCTCTTCCTGCCGCACGGGGCCGAGGGCATGGGCCCCGAGCACTCGTCCGCACGGCTCGAGCGATTCCTGCAGCTCTGCGCCGACGACAACATGGTGGTCTGCTCGCCGACCCGCGCGTCGCAGGTCTTCCACCTCATCCGGCGGCAGATGAACCAGCCGTTCCGCAAGCCGCTGATCGTGATGATGCCGAAGAGCATGCTTCGGCTGCCCGCGGCCCGAAGCCCGATCGAGCGGTTCATGACCGGCGGCTTCCTCAACACGATCGACGACACCCGCTTCGAGGAGCGGGCCGGCGACCGCGATGCCGTCCGCCGCGTGATCCTCTGCACCGGCAAGATCTACTACGACCTGGCGACCCGACGCGACGAGACCGAGCGGGACGATGTCGCGCTGGTCCGCCTCGAGCAGCTCTTCCCGTTCCCCGAGGAGGAGGTGCGACGGATCGTCGAGTCGTACCCGAACCGCGAGCGGGTCACCTGGGTGCAGGAGGAACCTCGCAATCACGGCGCGTTCTTCCACGTGCAGCGGATGATGAAGGAGCATCTCGACATCGAGATCGACGACATCAGCCGCGTCTCGAGCCCCAGCCCGTCGGGCGGCTCCGCATCGATGCACGAGCAGGAACAGCAGGAGATCGTGCTCGCCGCGATCGATGGCACCGGCCCCCGCGCGGGCTCGACCGCGAAGACGTCGTCCAAGGCATCGACCGCGTCCGGCGGACGCCGGAAGTCCTCCGCCTCCCGCTGAACCCCGATTCACCCGGCCGTCCAGTCGGCCGCCACCCCGCTTCGCCCGCCCCCACCTTCACCGGACCCACCGCCTCATGAGCGTCGAGATCACGATTCCGAGCCCCGGCGAGTCGATCAGCGAGGTCACCCTCGGCACCTGGACGAAGCAGTCGGGCGACTGGGTGGAGAAGGACGAGATCATCGTCGAGATCGAGTCCGACAAGGCCACCCTCGAGATCACCAGTCCCGCGAGCGGTGTGCTCACCGCGACCGGCAACACCGGCGACGAGCTGGAGGTCGGTGCCGTGATCGGCACGATCGACACCAACGCCGCGAAGCCCGCGGGTGGCGGATCGGCACCCGCCGCCGCAGCCCCCGCCGCCGAGGCCACGGCTGCCGCCGCCGCGACCGCGACCGATGTCAAGGCGACACCGGTCGCCCGCAAGATCGCCGCCGACAACGGCGTGGATCTCGCCTCGGTGACCGGCACCGGCCCCGCGGGCCGGGTGACCAAGGCCGATGTGATGGCCGCCTCGAGCGCCCCCGCCCCGACCGCGGCTCCCGCTGCGACGCCGGCCTCCCCTTCCGCCGCCCCCGTCGCCATCCCGACCTCGACCGCGCCCGCGGGCACCCGCGAGGCGCGTCGCGTCCGCATGACGAAGCTGCGCCAGCGGATCGCGGAACGGCTCGTCGAGAGCCAGCAGACCGCCGCCACCCTCACGACCTTCAACGAGGTCGACATGAGCCGATCGATGGCGTTGCGAAAGCGGTTCAAGGAGTCGTTCGCCGAGAAGCACGGCGTCGGGCTCGGCTTCATGAGCTTCTTCGTGAAGGCCGCCCTGCACGCCCTCAAGTCACAGCCGATCGTGAACGCGTCGATCGTCGGCGACGAGATCGAGTACCACGACTACAACGACATCGGCGTGGCGGTCGGCACCGACAAGGGACTCGTCGTTCCGGTGCTTCGCAACGCCGAGATGATGTCGTTCGCCGAGATCGAGGCCCGCATCAAGGACTTCGCGATCCGCGCCCGCGACGGCAAGCTCTCGGTCGACGAGATGACCGGCGGCACGTTCACCGTCTCCAACGGCGGCGTGTACGGCTCGATGATGTCCACCCCGATCCTCAATCCGCCGCAGACCGGCATCCTCGGCATGCATGCGATCAAGAACCGTGCCGTCGAGGATCCGGACAACCCCGGCTCGATCGTGCTCCGTCCGATGATGTACATCGCGATGAGCTACGACCACCGCATCATCGACGGCACCGAGGCGGTCACCTTCCTGAAGACGATCAAGGAAGCGGTCGAGGAGCCGGAGCGTCTGCTCTTCGACGTCTAGTGTCCTGTTCGACGGATCGATCCCGGACTTCGAGGCCCGGAGACGACCACCCGCATCGTCGTGCTGC
>JAUIHC010000358.1 GCA_030432455.1 Phycisphaerae bacterium
CGCCGACTATGGTCCGATCTCGATCGGGTCCGGTCTCGGTGGCGATCTCGACTTCCTCATCACCGAGGACTACGACCTGCACGCGATCTTCTCGATCGATCCGACCGCCGCCTCGGGCGCCTATGTGCTCGAGTTCAGCGCGGTGATGGACGGCTTCGCGTCGAGCGAGTCGTTCTGGATCGTCTTCAACCTCGGGCTCGACGACCTCGCGTTCGAGGAGGCGGTCGAGTGGACCGAGGCGAACTACGCCCCGACGCCGGGGGCGCTGGCGCTGCTCGGCGTCGCGGGTCTTGGGCGATCGCGTCGCCGGTCGTCCTGACGGTCTCGTACCGTAAGGGCCGATGCGTGCATCGGCCCGGAATCGATGCGGGGGCGCTCCCGAAGGGGGGCGCCCCCGTGTCCTCGGGAGACTCGAGACGCAGGACTCGACCCTGCGGATCCGGAACGAGGACGGCCGTCGCCCCCTCGGTCACCTGAAGCGGTCGAGCGTCATCGCGTTGCCGGAGATCGGATCGGTGAAGGTGACGGTGCCATCCACGAAGTTCAGGTCGTAGGTGCGAGCGGTGTCGGTGCCCGGATCGAGGACCACGCCGTTCTCGGTGACGACGAACCGGCCGCTCTGCACGCGGGTGGTGTCGCCGTACTTCGCCTCGGCGGTGTAGGTGCCGTCCGGCGCGAAGGTGACCGACCCGAAGGTGAACGGCCGATCGTCCTCGGCGCGGCCCTGCCAGGTGCCCGAGATGGCGCGATTGGATGGCTTCGACGCACACCCCGCCACGCCGGTCGCGATCAGGGCGGCGGCGGACAGGGTGAGCGCGATGGTGCGACGCTGGCGCATGGGGTGGATTCCTTGGTCGGGGGTCGCGGAGTGGAGGTCGGCGTGTGGCCGGCGTGTCGTCCCGGTAGCATCGCCGCGACGGATGACGACGGCAACCCGTCGATCCTCGACCTCACGATTCCGGAATGCCTCATGCACGCCTTGAACGACCAGACCGCGATCCTGCTCGCCGGAATCCCGGCGAGCGACATGACCTTGTATCACCGCATGCGGTTCGAGGTCGGCGATCCCGCGGCCTGGATCGGCTGGCAGCGAGGCGGCGAGGCGGGGTCGCAGCTGATCATCCGGGACATCGAGATGGATCGGGCACGACGGCACGCCCGTGCCGATGCGGTCGGGTGCCCGGCGGACTTCGCGCCGAAGGGAGGGCTCTCCGCCGATCGCGCCGTCGCGACGGCGCAGGCGGTGGCGGAGTTCCTGGTGCGGAACGGTTTCGTCGAAGTGGTCGGGCATCGCGATCTGCCGCTGCTGTTCGTGGACTGTCTCCACGCCCGCGGGATCGGCGTGATCTGCGATCGCGAACTCGGGGTCGTCGATCGTCGGGCCAAGGACGACGAGGAGGTCGCAGCGCTGCGGTCGGCGCAGGCCGCGACGGAGTCCGCGATCCGCATGGCGTGCGAGACGATCGCGCACGCATCGGTCGCGACCGACGGCACCCTCGTGCACGCGGGTGAGCCACTCACCAGCGAACGGGTCCGGGCGATGATCGACATCCACCTGATCGAGCAGGGCATGGCCCCGCGACCCGCGATCGTCGCGGGCGGTCCGCAGGGAGCCGACTGTCACGAGCACGGGGCGGGCGTGCTTCGCACCGGTCAGCCCGTCATCATCGACGTCTTTCCCCGCGATCCTCGCACCCTCTACAACGGCGACTGCACCCGCACCGTGGTCCACGGCGACATTCCCGACGAGGTTCGGGCGATGCACGAGGCGGTCGTCGCCGCCAAGGCGGCGGCGATCGCGGAGACGCGGGCGGGACGGACCGCGGAAGCCGTCCACGACGGCGCGATCGCGATCATCCGGGCCCACGGGTTCGAGATCGGTCTGCCCGCCGCGGGTGAATCGCCGCGGGGACGCATGCCGCACGGCACCGGGCACGGACTCGGTCTCGATGTCCATGAGCCACCGTTGCTGGACGTGGCGCCGGACGGGCATTCGCCCGAACTGGTGGTGGGCGACGCGCTCACGATCGAGCCCGGCGTCTACGACCCGCGATTCGGAGGCATCCGGATCGAGGATCTCGTCATCGTCCGCGAGAACGACGCCGAGAATCTCAACACGCTGCCCGAGGGGCTGAGCTGGAGGTAGGCGGACGCTCGCGGTCAGCCCGCCGCGTCACGAAGCGCCGCGGCGAGCGCCTGATGCAGACGCTCGTGATCCGGCACGGATTCGAGGGCCTCGCGGAGCGCCTCGATCCGGGCGGGTCCGGGGAGGGCGGGGTCGAGGTTCTCGATCGCGGCATCGCCGAGCGCCTCCTGGGCGGCGAGCACCCAGGCGAGATCGGGCGACGAAGGATCGGCCGGCGGATCGACCTGAGCCCGGATGGTGACCGGACCGATCGCGACGATCGGGACGAGGCCGCGCATGGTGTCTGGCTCGCGGCAGACGACCAGGGCCGGGACCTCGGTCTGGAGGGCGCAGATCCGGAGCCGACGGGCGTCGGCGCCGACGCCGTGGGGCACGATGAGATGGACGCCGGGATCGGCGGACTCGATCTCCTGCGAGATGTTCGTGTGGAGACTGACCTGGCCGTCGGCCGCATCGATCGCCGCCAGTCGTCGCTGGCGACGCGCTTCCTGCAGTGGGAGGCAGACGTCGGCGGCGAGTCCGTGGTCGCCGGCACCGATGGCGGCATCAAGCGCCTCGATCGCGAGACGCTCGGCCTCGAACCACTTTCCGGCCTGCAGGGCCTGTTCGGCGGAGGCGAGGGTCTTCTCGATGCGGCTGCTCGTGCTCTTGGCGGGCATGACTGGCGGTGACTCCGGCGGACGGGCGGGACGAGGGGATCGGTTCAGGCGTCGGCGAATCGCTGGGCGAGCCCGGCGAGGATGACGCTCCACTCCCGGGTGGACTGTGGCAGATCGTAGAGCAGGCAGTCGCAGGTGGCGGAGACGTCCTCGGCGATCATGGCCGACTTGAGGGCGCCGAGGCGATCCTGCAGGCCGGAGATCGCGTCGGGAAGTCGCTGGTCGCCGATGACGACGTCGTCGGGCGAGACCTCGGCGAGGGCGAGTCCCTTGACGACCGCGTCGCGGATGCCGCCCCAGGTCTCGAGGGCGCCGAGCAGCGCCCGCATGCCTTCAGCGGTCTGGCCCGACTGCACGAGCTCGGCGGCGCTTCGCTGCGTGGCATCGGCATCGACCAGCGCCTCGGCGGCGTGGAGGAAGGTGTCTCGAAGCAGGGTGCCGATGGTGGTGGTGATCAACTGGACCTCGTCGGCGATCGTCTGCAGGCGGTCCGAGGACTGGAGGTCCTCGTCGGTGAGAGGAGTGCCGTCCACCCGGATCTCGACGACGAGTCGCCCGTCCTTCTCGGCCTGATCGGCGGCGGCGGCGACCGCTTCGCCGATGGTGGTGGCGGTGGTGGGGCAGGTCTGGTCGTCGAGCATCACGCGCATGAGTGGATCGTCCCGGAATTGGCGCTGAGGCGGATGGCGAGGGGAGGGGAGATAACTCGGGAGTCATCGGCCCGATTCACCGGCGGATCCATTCGGAAGGGGGAAGAAGTCCGGGAGATCGGCAGGGCCCGGGCGTGGAGGCGGGCGGAAAGGGGCGTCCGAGAACATCGATGCGTCGGCAACTCCCCGCGAAGGACTGGGGGATCGAAGGCGGGTGGGGTCGCCGGTCGGTGCCTGTCCCGAACTTGGGGGCTCGGTCGGTGCCTGTCCCGAACTTGGGGATTCGGTCGGTGCC
>JAUIHC010000359.1 GCA_030432455.1 Phycisphaerae bacterium
GGAAGACCTCGCCGACTCCAAGGATTCTCCCCAAGCAAGGCGAAGGCCACGCCTGTGGGCGGCCCGTTCAGGCGAGGAACCGGCTCGGATCGCCCGGCAGCGAGCAGCGGTCCGCGGGGCCGAACCAACCGAGCCGCCGCTTGGCGACGAACCGGTAGCCCGCGTTCCGAAGCGGGGGCGGTACCAGACGAAGTCCGAGCCCGAGAAGGCCCCAGACGCCGCCGATCGCCCGGAGAAGGGCCACGACGGCGCCGCTCTCCGTGTGCAGGCCGCGATCGTCGAGGGCGACGAGCGTCGAAAGGTCGGTCGGTCGCGGGACCTCGAGCGAGGCGTAGGTCTCCCCCTGAAGCGGGGCGAACCGAACCCGACCATGCCGGTCCCGAGCCGACGCCCACGCCACGCACCGATGACACAACCCGCACTCCCCGTCGTAGAAGAGTACGAGCCGACAGTCCGAAGGCAGACCCGCGATCGGAATCACGCCCGAATCCTACAATGCCGCCCCAGCCGTTCGAAGGCCCAGCCCTCCACTCTCCACTCTCTACTCTCTACTCTCCTCTCCACCCCCCATGTCCGACTCCGACAAGATCATCTACACCATGGCCCGGGTCACCAAGACGGTGAACCGCAAGGAGATCCTCAAGGACATCAGCCTCTCGTACTTCCACGGTGCGAAGATCGGCGTCCTCGGTCTCAACGGCTCCGGCAAGTCCACCCTGCTCAAGATCCTCGCCGGGATCGACTCGGACTTCGAGGGGCACACCCACATGGCCAAGGGTTTCACGATCGGCTACCTCGAGCAGGAGCCGCTTCGCAACGAGACCCGCACGGTCCGCGAGGTGGTCGAGGAGGGCGCGGCCGAGACGGTGTCGCTGCTCGCGGAGTTCGACGAGATCAACGCGAGGTTCGCCGAGGAGATGTCGCCCGAGGAGATGGAGAAGCTGCTGGAGAAGCAGGGCGAGGTGCAGGAGCGGCTCGACGCCCTCGATGCGTGGGAGCTCGACAGTCGGCTCAAGCAGGCGATGGACGCGCTGCGATGTCCGCCCGAGGATCAGGCCTGCGACACGCTCTCCGGTGGTGAGAAGCGTCGCGTCGCCCTCTGCCGGCTGTTGCTCACCAAGCCCGACATCCTGCTCCTCGACGAACCGACCAACCACCTCGACGCCGAGAGCATCGCGTGGCTCGAGCAGCACCTCCAGCGGTACACCGGCACCGTCATCGCCGTGACCCACGACCGCTACTTCCTCGACAACGTCGCGGGGTGGATCCTCGAACTCGACCGCGGCGAGGGCATCCCCTGGAAGGGCAACTACTCCAGCTGGCTCGATCAGAAGGACAAGCGACTCGCCCTCGAGGCCAAGGGCGAGGACAAGCGTCGCAAGGCGCTGCAGCGGGAACTCCGCTGGATCCAGCAGAATCCCAAGGGGCGACAGGCGAAGAACAAGGCCCGCATCTCGGCCTACGAGAAGATGCTCGCCGACGAGGGCAAGGAGAAGCTCAAGGAGATCGAGATCTGGATCCCGCCCGGGCCGCGCCTGGGTGATCGCGTCATCGAGGCGAAGAAGGTCTCGAAGGCGTTCGGCGACAAGCTGCTCTTCGAGAATCTGGACTTCGAGCTGCCGCCGGGCGGCGTGGTCGGCGTGGTCGGCCCGAACGGTGCGGGCAAGACGACGCTCTTCAAGATGATCACCGGCGCCCTGCAGGTCGATGCGGGCGAGTTCAACGTCGGTGAGACGGTCAAGCTCGGCTATGTCGAGCAGGGACGCGATTCACTGCCCGCGGGCAAGTCGATCTGGGAGGCGATCTCCGACGGCGACGAGGAGCTCAAGCTCGGCAAGGCCACGGTCAACAGCCGCGCTTACGTCTCGCGGTTCGGCTTCACCGGCACCGACCAGCAGAAGAAGGTCGATGATCTCTCCGGCGGCGAGCGGAATCGCGTCCACCTCGCCCGCATGCTGCGGAGCGAATCGAACGTGCTGCTTCTCGACGAACCGACCAACGACCTCGACGTCCACACGCTGCGGGCGCTGGAGGACGCGATCGAGGCGTTCGCGGGGTGTGCGGTGGTCATCAGCCACGACCGGTGGTTCCTCGACCGCATCGCGACGCACATTCTCGCCTTCGAGGGCGACAGCGTCGTCAGGTGGTGGGAGGGCGACTGGTCGAGCTACGAGGAGGACCGGCGTCAGCGACTCGGCGAGGATGCGGCGAACCCGCACCGGATCAAGTACCGGCGACTGGTGCGGGAGTAGCGGGCGTCGTCGAGCGTCCGGGTTCCCTCCCCGACTCGACCGCCCACCCTGCCTCCCCCCCGCGCCGACATTGACTCGGCTGACTCCCCGCCTGTAGTGGCCACGCCATGACGCCCCGCCGTCCCAACCTCGCCCGTCGATCGCCGGTGCTCTCCGCCGGCGTGGCGTCGGCGGGCCGCTCCATGCGGGCGGTCACGCGGACGGTGGTGGGGGCGATCGTCGTGCTGGCGGTGGCGTTCGGGGGCCCGGTGCACCTCTGGCTCGCCCACGGTGGCGAAGGGCATGCGGCCGGGCCGGTGGCAGGGCCTGGGACGGCATCGGCGTCCTGCACGCACGCGGGCCATCACGGTCATCGTCACACGCACCCGCACGACCACGTCGCCCACGCAGGCGGCGAGGGTCACGACCATGGCGGGCACGACCATCCCGGTCCCTGTCAGGACCCGGTCGAGGAATGCGATCTCTGTCTGGCCATCTCCTTCTCCGCGCCGCTCCTCGCGGCGACGGTGGAGGTTCCGGGGGCGACCGCCGAGGTCGAGATGGCGGCGTTCTTCCGGGGGACGAGCCGCGACATCTGGGGCCCGGCGACCGCGTCGAGCCGCGGGCCGCCACGCCGCGCCTGATCCGCGACCCTCGTCGGTTGCACCCGCACTCACATCTCAGGATGTCCAGTCCGATCGCATCGTCCGCGTCGAGCCTTCGACGCGGGAAACGACGGCGATGATGTCATCGCCGGTGGTCGGCACGGTCTCTCGACCGCCGCCGCCGTCGGATTCGAGTGCGAGCGTGAACCCGTGGGTCGCCGGTTCGTGACCGCGTCGACGATCGTGTCGGCACGGTTCCAGGCACATTCGGCAAGTCGGTCGCCGTGGCGTTCACGGCGACGATGGATCTCGATCATGTCACGGTCCCATGGCCGCGGCGGCTTCACCATCGTGGAGCTGCTGGCGGTGATCGGGGTGATCACGGTGCTCGCCGCGATCGCCATCCCCACGCTTCGCACCACGAGACTGGCGAGTCTCAACACCCGCGATCTCTCGCAGATCCGGCAACTCGGTCTCGCGCACCTCGCGTACCAGGCGATCAACAACGACTGGTTCGTCGATGTCGGGCTGCCGCACGGCGGGTACGGCAACGAGGCCCGGAGCTTCGCCGAGGTGCTGCGGCCGTACTCGGACGACCTCGTCATGCAGTCGCCGCTCGACGACAGCCCGCACTGGCCGAGCGATCTCGGTGGCGAGGATCGCGGCGTGAACGACGACGGTTCCGGTCCGCTGCGTCGGACGAGCTACGGGATGAACAACCATCTCTCCCGCAGTTACGCCCCGGCGGTCGCCCTGTACGGACCAGGGCACGCGGCCGACCGGGCGGTGAAGGTCCGACGGCCGGAGCGGATGGTCTGCTTCCTGCACATGGCCCGGACCGGCGACTACGCGGTGAGCGATCACCCGCACGTCGAGAACTGGTCGATCGGCGATCAACCCTGGCGGCTCG
>JAUIHC010000360.1 GCA_030432455.1 Phycisphaerae bacterium
GTCGTGATCTTCAGGTTCCGGTCGTCGCCCTCGACGAGGGTGACCTTCTCGCCGAGGCGTTCGATCAGCATCGCGTCGTCGGTCGCGCCGTCGAGATCGGTCTGGGCGTACGCCCGCCGAAGCAGCTCGACCTCGAAGAGCTGCGGCGTCTGGATGCGGAAGAGTCCCGCACGCGACACCGTCTCGATCACATCGCGACCCGGCACCTGATGGCCCGGCGCCGGCACCTCGCCGTCGCCGCCGCCGCCGAGAATGTCGTCGATGCCCGGATCGAGCCCGAGCCCGAGGATCGCATCCACGGTCGCGTCGCGTTCCGCGGTCTCGAAGAGTTCCTCGCCGCACCGCTTGAGCGTGTCGCGGACCGGTACGCCGGGGACGACCGCGGATCTCGTCCGCCCCGCCTCGAACACGCGTCCCACCAGATCGTCGTCCACCAGCGGGCGGCCGCCGTCGTGGATCGCCACATGCGTGCATCCCTCGGGCACGGCGTCGAGCGCCAGTCGCACCGTCTCCCATCGCTCCCGACGCCCCCCCGCCACGATCGTCCCGCCGAGGAAGCCGATCTGGGCCCCGTAGCGATCGCGGAAGGCGTCGAGATCGTCCGGCGGTCCGGCGACGATGATCGCGTCCACCTCGTCCCGCTTGGTGAAGGGTTCGATGGCCTTGAGCAGGACGGGACGACCGCCGAAGTCGGCGGCGAGCTTGTCACCGGCACCGAAGCGATGTCCGGCGCCGGCGGCGGGAATGATGACGGCGATGCGCATGGGCGCATCGTACGAACCGGCGGCCGAGGCCGCCGGTTCGGTCCGCGTTCCCGAGGGTGCCCCCTCGCGAGCATCGCGGTCAGGCCGCCTTGGCCATCGTCTCGTTGATGCGGGCCGAGAGGGCGTCCGGGGTGAAGGGCTTGACGACGTAGTTGTTCACGCCGGACCGGATCGCCTCGACCACCCGTTCCTTCTCGGCCTCGGTGGTGACCATGATGACCGGCGTCTTGTTGCCGGCCTTGCGGATCTCCCGCACGAAGGTCAGGCCGTCCATGTTCGGCATGTTCCAGTCGACCAGCAGCAGGTCGGGCTTGAATGCCACCACCTTGCTGAGGGCGTCCTGCCCGTCGCAGGCCTCCTCCATCTCCTCGATCCCGAGGGTGGTGAGGATGTTCTTCTGGATGTTCCGCATGGTCTTCGAATCGTCCACGAGCATGACACGCATGGCTGGGCTCCTCTCTCAGGTTCCGGTTCAGGCGGCCTCGGACGCCGGCTTCGACTGGGCGACCGACTCCTTCAACGCCACCTCGATGCAGAAGCGGCCCATCGGCGAGTCGAACGGGATGTACATGCAGAGCGAATCGCTCGGCTGCTGCACCTTGTGACCGTGGCCGACCACGACCGACGGGCACGAGATGCTGACGGTGCGACCTTCGAGCTTCGCCTTGGCGGCGCCCGAGATCATGTTCACGAGTTCACCGACCGCGTCGGAGAAGTCCGGGCTGTCCACCGGCATCTCCATGCCCGCGAAGGTCGCGACGACGTTCTCCGCGGTCGAGGCGGGAAAGCTCAGCACGACCATGCCGACGACATCGCCGCTGAGACCGATGATCCCGGAGACGTCGTTGGCGAAACTCGGCACCAGCGGACAGGCGGATGGCCGGCCCGGCGTGATGTCGGTGGCGAGCATGGTCTGGAAGACGGTCTTCGCAGACGCGATGAATGGCATGATGTCCCCGGCGTCCATGAATCCCTCCGGAAGGTCCGGTCGCGGATCGCGACGCGGACGTCATCGACTTGGATCGGGATCCCCCGGACCCCGGCGGTCGCTCCCCGTGTGGAGGACCGGTTCCGTCTTCGGTTCGAGCCCGCACCGGATCAACCGCCGTCCCCGCCTGCGGACGAACTTCGAGTGGACGGCGCCGACCCGCTCGATAACCGGGTGGGCGTCCGCCCCGTTCCGGCTCGAATCAGCCTTCGGAACGCGAGTCGGGCACGGGGCGGGTCGGCGACGGCGGCGTGCCTCGCTCGCGGAGGGTGTCACCGGCCTGCGTGAGGGTCAGGATCGCGACCGCGGTGCCGTACGCGCTCGAGCGGTCGAAGACCCGGTCGTTCCAGATTCCCGCCTCGTCGTCGCGGACCGAGAGCAGCAGCCGCTGAAGCCGATCGCGCCAGACCGCCCGCTCGCCCTCGGGCAGACGCTCGATCGCCTCGGCGGCGTAGCCGTGGGCGAACATGAAGTAGTACGGCGCGACGCCGTACGGAGGCTGATGCGTGCCGGTCTTCTCCTTGCGCTTCAGGAGTTCCTCCCAGTGCTCGACGAACGCGGCGAGCGCCCGACGCAGGTCCGCCGCCTCGTTGCGGCCGAGTTCCGACCGGACGGTCTCGACCGCCACCATGCGGCCGATCGCCCCGGGGATCTGACTGGAGGGCTCGGCGGTCTTCCGACGCGCCGAATACGCGACATGCCCATCCTCGCCGCGGGTCAGATCGAGCCCCGCCATCGCCCGCTCGACGATGCCCTCGGGGACCTCGAATCCCTGCCGCGTCGCCTCGACCAACGCCTGCACGCCCGGGGGCGTCATGAAGGGACTGGTCGCATCCGGTCGATCGAGCGGACCGCGACGGGCGTAGTTCCAGCCGCCGACCTCGGGGATCTCGATCCGGGCCAGACCGTCGATGTAGAACCGGATCGCCGCGTCGTGCGCCGCAGCCGACTCCTCGGCGACCAGCCCTCGCTCGCGGACCTCGAGCAGGAATCGGAGTCCGTAGATGTAGCCCCAGCCCCGGACGTCGTAGCCGCCCCGGTAGACCGGCGACATCCGAGGATGCGCGGTCGAGGCGACCACGAATCGTCTCGCCCGTTCGATCGCGGCCAGCCGATCGGCATCCTCCGCGAGCCCGGCGGGTCGCATGACCGCGGCCCCCGCGATCGACGTTCCCCCGACCCGGTAGCCGATGGGGATGACGGTCCGGCCTTCGACGAGCGATCGAGGATCGTCGGCCTCGGCGGGCACCCGGTAGACGCCCTGGTACGGCCATTCGGAACGCCCGTCACCCTCCTGACGGGCGAGCAGGTGCCGCACCCCGGCGGCGATCGCCGCGTCGATCTCCGCGGGCGTCGCGGCCGGGGCGTCGATCTCGTTCGGAACGACGGACTCGGCCGACGGCGCATCCTGCGCCCCGGCGGCGGTGACGGCCGCCAGAAGCGAGCCGGTCAGGACACGGAGAAGCAGATGGACGGTCGGCGAGGTCTTCATGAGCCGGACGGTACATCGTCACCGGGCCGATGCGGCCCGCGTCACGCCGCCCCGTCGCCCTGATCGGGGGTGGGCATGAAGAGATGGACGAACATGTCCTCGGCGTACTGATGCGTCTCCGGCCCGTCGAAGCCGGGAAGCGTCCAGTCCTTGTCGAGATCGGTCGGCGTGCGGAGCACGAGGAACGACGCGTCCTTCATGACCGAGCGGCAGCGGGACGCGAGGTCGATGATGCGAGGCCGGATCGCCTCGTCGCGCCAGAGCGGATACGGCGGATCCAGGAACACGAGGTCGCAGTCCCGCGGTGCCTGGGCGAGCGCCGCCGGACCCAGCGCATCGGCCTGCACGACGGTCGCCCGATCACCGCACCCAAGCTCCTCGACGTTGAACCGGAGAATCGCGGAGATCTTCCGGTCCTGCTCGATCATCACGACCTCGCCCGCCCCGCGGCTCACCGCCTCCAGCCCGATCGTGCCCACCCCGG
>JAUIHC010000361.1 GCA_030432455.1 Phycisphaerae bacterium
GCGGTCCGCCGACGCCATCGTCGGCGACGGCCCGCGCCTCGAGCACGGCGATGATGCGATCGAGCTCGACCGGCGGCTCGCGATCGACCAGCGTCGCGGCGAAGGCCAGATCATCGGCCGTCGGCTCATCCGCGGCATCGAGCAGGAGCCCCTGAAGGCAACGGTCCCGCCCCAGGGCCAGCTCCGCCCGCAGACGGCGAGCCCGCAGTGCCGGCTCGGCGACGGCCTCGACCAGATCGGCCCGACGCCAGCAGTCCGCGGCGATCGCCACGTCGCCGACCCGGGCCCGATCGTCGCCCGCCGCGATCCAGAACCGACGGAGCCGGGCACGCTCGTCGGGATCGATCGGCAGCCCTCCGCGGTCGGACTCGGCAAGCACGCTCGCGATCGCGCGACGAAGCGACGCAGCCTCGGCGTCCCGTCCGGAGAGGTCGAGCAGCTCGGCGAACCGGATCGACGCGGGGATCACGAGGTCGCCTCGCTCGGCCTCCAGTTCTTCCAGCTCTTCCAGCTCTTCCAGCACCGCCACGGCCTGCACCGCCATGGCGTCGTCGATCGCCCGCCGTCGCAGCAGCTCGTCGATGAGGCGGTCGCGATCCGACGGACGCAGCACCCCCCGCCTCGCCAGCTCCCGCCGGACGTCGGTCGCCTCCCCGGTTCGTCCGATGCGGTCGCATGCGTCCGCCAACGCCCGAAGGGCTGCCGCGTCGCCCGACCGACGGGCCGCCTCCCGCAGCGGCTCGATCGCATCCTCTGGTCGGCCCTCGGCGATCGCGGTCCGCCCTTCGAGATAGCGACGGGTCGCCTCCCGCGACACCGGCCCCTCGACTGCGAACGCGGTGATCGGCGCGATCGAGAGATCGAGACGACGACGGGCCGCCTTCGACAACACCTCCGTCAGATCCGGGTCGGCCATCGGGTCGCCGTCCGCCGCCGGCCCCTCGCCGATCAGGCCGTCGAAGGACACCGATCGAGACGGCACCTCGACGATCGATGCGGACTCGACCTCCGCCGCCCGACGAAGCGACGCCTCGAGGTCATCGACGGACATCACGGTGACCGCTCGGTCCGGCTCCCGGGCCCCGGGCCCCTGGCACCCGACCAGCAGTGCGGCGGTGGAGATCCACACCGCCCGTCGAGCGACGGCTCGGCGGGCACGGGCCTCCGAGCGGACTCGCGGCGTCGATCCCATCCCGCGACGGTTCCTACTTCGAGCCCGAGGATCGCCGGGTCGCCCGACCGGCCGCCTTGCCGCCGGACGCCCGAGAGGTGGTCTTCGAGGTGGCCTTCTTCGCGGTCCGACCGGTGACGGTCTTCCGGGCCGCGGTCTTCGTTCCGGTCGTCCTTCGGGTCGTCGCCTTCTTGGCGGTGGACTTCTTGGCCGTCGTCTTCTTGGCGGCCGCCTTCTTGGTCGTCGACGTCTTGGCCGTCGACTTCTTGGCCGTCGAGGCCTTGGCCGTGGTCTTCCTGGTCGGCGACGTCTTGGCCGTGGACTTCTTCTGGGCGGGTGCCTTGGCGGCCGCCTTCTTCGCGGGCGGCGCGGGTTCGGGTTCCGGCTCCTCGACCTCGACGGGTTCGACCACCTCGACCACCTCGACCACCCGGAGCGGGCGGTGGCGACGAACAAGCTTGGTCATGACGCCCTCGTCCCACGCCGCATCGACCGCGGCCTGCAGGGCCGCGATCGCGCCCACCGCCTCGTCGGCCTTGACCGCCGTGCCGAGCCAGCCGGCGAGATCGTCGGGCTCGACCGGCTCGTCGATCACGTCATGCTCGTGCAGCAGAGCGGACAGCTGGTCGTCCGCGGGCATGGCGTGGACGTCGAAGGCGATCCGAAGCACGCGGGCGGAGACGAACGGCGTGATGCCGTCGAGCGACTCGATCTCGCCCTTGATGTCCCGCTTCCCCTTCTCCGCGAGGTAGTCGAACGAGAGTTCGTGGCGTCGCAGGAACAGGTCGTGGAGGGTCCGCCGGATGCCGTGAAGCCGCTCCTCGACCCGCGGGTACCGCTTGCCGATGATCCCGGCCACCTCGTGCGGCAGCGACACGCGGAGCTCGTTGAAGTCCACCCGCTGATCGATGAGCTTGACCATGGCGGTCGCGGCCTGCTCCGAGCTCGACTCCCAGAGCAGCCAGGAGTGCACCAGCACCGCGACCGGATCGGAGGCGGCGACGCCCTCGGGCAGAAGCGCGGGGTCGCCCCCGACGCGATGCTTCTTCAGGAACGCCGAGAACTTGGTCGGCTTGGCCCACTTGGTCTTCACGATGGTTCCTCGCTGGGTTCAGGGCCGTCGCCGGCCGTCTCGTCGAATGTTCGCTTCCGCCCCGACGTCTCGGGCGACTCCCTCGTCCCGTCCGCGTCGATGATCTCGCTGTGCTCGCCGTCCTCTCGGGCCTCGTCATCCCGAGGGTCGTCCCCGCGATCCGCAAGCCCGGCCCGGATCGCCTCGTCGAGGGCCGCGTCCCGCTTCAGCGAGTCGTCGAGCCGGAACTCCAGTTCCGGCACCCTCCGCAGAGCCGTCTCGTCCCGGATCACCCGACGAAGCAGCCCGGTGACGCTGCGGAGCCCCGAGAGCGTGCGGGGTCCGTATCGATCCGGGAGCACCGAGATCCGGATCATCGCGGTCCGAAGATCCGGGGCCACATCGACCCTGGTCACCGAGACCATCCCTCGGATGCGGGGATCCGCGAATCCCCGCACCAACCGCTCCTGAACGATGCGGCCGATGAGCGATCCGATCCGGTCGGGCCGGATCGAGGTCTCCCGACCGGGCTCCTCGAAGCGACGTCGAGCCATGCGTCAGAGCGTCCTGGCCACGGCGATGGTCTTGTAGCACTCGAGGACGTCGCCGACCTTGATGTCGTCGTAGCCGTCGATCTTCATGCCGCACTCCATGCCGCTCTTGACCTCCTTGACGTCGTCCTTGAACCGCTTGAGCTGGTCGAGCCGGCGGTCCTTCTCGACGACGATGCCGTCGCGGGTGACACGGATCTGGGCGTTGCGCTCCACCACGCCGTCGGTGATGTAGCAGCCGGCCACCGCACCGACGCGGGTGATCTTGAAGACGTCGCGGACCTCGGCGTGGCCGAGCACCTCGAGCTTGAGCTCGGGATCCAGCAGACCAGCGGCCGCCTTCTGGACGTCGTCGGTGATGTCGTAGATGACGTCGTAGAGGCGGATGTCCACGCCCTTGGCCTCGGCGAGCTGACGCGCCTTCGCCGTGGTGGTGACGTTGAAGCCGACGATGATCGCCCCGGTCGCCTCCGCGAGCGTGACGTCGCTCTCGTTGATGCCGCCGACCGCCGAGTGCTTGACCGACACCCGGACCTCGTCGGATCCGATCTTGCCGAGCACCACGCGGAGCGTCTCGACCGAGCCCTGCACGTCGGCCTTGACGACCAGCGGCAGGTCCTTCTTCTTGCCTTCCTCGATGTGGGCGAAGATGTTGTCGAGGGTGATCTTCGGGGCCGCGAGTTCGCGCTCCCGCTCGAGGCGACGCCGTTCCTCGGCCGCGGCCTCGGCCTCCTTGAGGCTGTCCACCACGAAGAAGCGGTCGCCGGCATCGGGCAGTTCGTCGATGCCGCTGATCGCGACAGGCGTGGACGGCCCCGCCTCGTCGATCCGCTGGCCGTGATCGTTCACGATGTCTCGGACGCGTCCGAAGCCGCGACCGGTGACGATGAACGCGCCCTTCTTCAGCAGGCCGTCCTGAACGAGCATGC
>JAUIHC010000362.1 GCA_030432455.1 Phycisphaerae bacterium
CCCAACGACACGCCGTTCTGCAACGATGAGACGTGCTGCAATCTCGTGTGCGAGATCGAGTACTTCTGCTGCGTCGGCAACTGGGACGAGTACTGCGCGGCGCTCGCGGAGTCGATCTGCCCCTGAACTGCAGCGGCTGATCGGCGCCGGTCACTCCTTCGGATCGACACGCTCCGTCCCCGCTCCTCGTCGAGGGGCGGGGGCGTTCGCATGGTCGAGGGAGATGTTCAGTCTCGCTGGATGACGAGGATCGTCAGATCGTCCTTGAGCTGGTCGTGGCCACACCACTCCACCAGATCGCGATGGATCGCCGCCGGATCGGCGCCGTGGCGTTCGATCGACGCCAGCACCCGTTCCTCGCCGAACTGTTCGAGGTGCGCGTCGGGATCGCCCGTGCTCGCGATCTCTTCGAAGAGCCCGTCGCTGTACACGATCAGGGCGTCGCCGGGCTCGAGCTGCAGTGTCATCTCGGGCGACTCCGATGCGAGGACACCGAGGATGAGCCGGGTGTCCATCTCGGGTCGTTCCACCCGGCCGTCGGCATGTCGAACGTAGACGTGCGGATGCCCCGCCACCACGAAGCGCACGGTGCCGTCGGGTTCCACCCGGCCGCACCAGAGGCTTACGAACATGTCGTCGGGCGTGTTGCGGATCGCCCAGTCGTCCAGTCGGGAGACGATCTCGGCCGGACCGAAACCCGCGTCGGCCAGCGTGTCGGCGCATGCCTGCGTGCCCGCCATCACGAGCCCCGCCCGCGCGCCCTTGCCGCTGACGTCGCCGAGCATCGCATGAAGGCCGTCACCGACCTGGCGGGCGACCATCATGTCTCCGGCGATGCCGACGCAGGGGATGGCGAGTGATCGCCAAGAGAGCGAGCCGAGTCGCCCCTCGGTGGACGGAAGGAGCACCTCCTGCACGGCACGGGCTGCGACCATCTCGGCGGCGAGTCTCGCACGCTCGGACTCTGCGGCGCGGCCACGCAGCATCCGCAGGGCGACGCCGCACAGTTCGGCGACGACGTCGAACCACGCCACAAGTTCCGGATCCTCGCCCTGCACCGCCCGGCGATCGGCGTAGAGCGTGAACGGATGGTCGTCACCGTCGAAGATGACGCGAGCGAGGGCTTCACCGGCCCCGGACGCGATGATGCTCTCAGCACCGCTGAACTCCGGATGCTCCTCCATCCGCACGGTGGTGGCCCGTCCGAGGGCTTCATTGACGAGCGTTCGCGAGAACGGTCTCGGCGTCCGCTCCTCGGTCCGCTCGCGGGCGCGGATCGCGACGGCTCGGGCGTCGTCGCCTTCGATGCGGAGGATCATGGCTCGATCGAGCTCGCTCGCCTGCAGAAGCGAATCGAGCATCGCGCCGAAGATCTCCTCCTCACCGCCCCGCATCGTCGCCCGCTGCACTGCCGCGACGATCGCGTCGAACCGCTCGCGGAGAAACGGGGCCGCCACCGCATCCACGATGGTCCCGACCGTCATCGACGAGGAGAGCAGCTGGCCCCGCGTCTTCGAGGCGCCGCCGATGAGCAGGCTCCACGGGTGGATCTTGATGAGATCGCCTTCGCCGATCGCCGCCGCCTCACCGGGTTCGAGGCGACGACCGTTGAGCCACGTGCCGCGGGTCGAATGAAGGTCCTCGACCAGCCACTCGCCATCCGGGCCGGGGCGGAACTTGGCGTGCTGACGCGAGACGCCCGGGTCCTGCAGGACGATGTCCGCATCCCGGGCGCGACCCATCACCATCGGGGCCTGAATCTCGCGGATCTCCTCCTCGAGATCGGTGGCCTCGGCGTTGCGGAATCGAACGTGGAGCGGCGTCATCACGAGGGTCAGGCTACCGGGTGCCGAATCAGGCGGGGGTGAGGGGAACGCCCGTCTCCACGCTCCAGATCGCCAGATTCGCCAGCGGCCACGCGACGAGCGCGTCGCCCGGTCGATCGCCTGCGATCTCCGGCGGCCGATCGACCAGAGGCCTCAGGGCGTCACGAATCTCCTCGATCTCGAGCATGCGGCGGGTCCACGCGGCGAACGGCGTGGGGAAGCTCGCCTTCGGACGGCGGAGGATGGACGCCGGCAGGCGACCGGCGAAGCCGCGACGGAGGGCGATCTTGGTGCGGGGGCCGGACGCCTCGTCGTGGTCGTCCTCGAGGTCGAAGAGATCTTCGGTTCGGACTCGGGCGACGGTCTCGGCCAGACGTCGATCGGCGAACGGAGGCCTGGCCTCGACCGACGAGAGCATCGCCGCCTGATTGAGCCGTCCGAGGAGTCCGGCCAGATTCACGTCCTGCAGCCAGTTGAGATACGTCCGAGGATCCGAAGGTGACCCCGCCGCCGCGATCGAGGCGATGGTCTCTTCGAGCAGTCGCGACTGCCCCGCCAGTTCGGCCGCCCATGTCGAGGAGAGCACCGTCCCCTGACGCGACGGGGGAATCCACGCGATCGTCTCGACGAGCGTCGCGGCGGCGGCTTCCGCCGACGGGGACGCAGACGCGATCGCCCCTGCCACACGAAGCACGGGCTCGTACCCGCCGAGCAGTTCGTCGGCACCTTCCCCGCTGAGCGCGACCTTGATGCCGGCGCGGGACACACCTTCGGCGAGCGCCTGGATGGCGATCTCGTTCGGGGTCCCGAGCGGCACGCCGAGGATCGAGATCATCCGGCGCCATCGTGCGAGCGGGTCCGCATCGACGGCAGGATCGACCTCGATTCGCGCGATGCCCAGTTCGCCGGCGACCAACGCCGCCGCCTCCCGATCGTGGTCGACCGCACCGTCACCTCCGATCGCCGTGAACGCGCGCACGGTCGGGATCCGATCGTGGACGAGCGTCGAGATGACGGCGCTGTCGAGGCCGCCCGAGAGCAGGGTGCAGACCTCGACGTCGCTCTGCAGATGCGCGGTGACGGACTCCGAGATCGCGGCGGCGAGCGCCTCGTCCGCCTCGGCGCCGCGAAGGTCGCCCGTGACCTCGGGTCGTGACCACCAGCGGCGTGACTCGACGCGGGCCGAGGTGTCCGCGAGATCGACCGTCACCAGATGACCCGGTCGCACGGTGCGAACCCGATCGAGCATGGTTCGATCGCCGACCGTGATCCGGATCGAGGCGAGATACGCGGAGAGCGTGGCGGGATCGATGCGGGCATCAGGGCCGAGCAGCTCGCGGAGCGGGGTCATCTCGCTCGCGATCGCGAACCGGCCGTCACGACAGGTGGCATGCAGCAGCGGCACGACGCCGAACGGATCCCGGGCCAGATGCAGTCGTCGCCGTCTCGGTCGATACCACGCGACCGCGAACATGCCTCGGAATCGATCGATCGCGGCGTCGCCCCACCGGGCGACGGCCGCCGCGGCGGTCTCCGCGTCGCAGGTCGTCTCGAAGCGGTCGCCCGACGCCTCGAGCTCCGTCCGCAGGTCGCGGTGATTCAGCAGTTCGCCGTTGAAGACCACGACGCAGGGATCGTCCGCGTCACCACGGACGATCGGCTCCCGACCGCGGGCCGGGTCCATGATCGCCAGTCGACGATGTCCGATGAGGGCGTGTCGATCCCGCCAGACGCCCGCGTCATCGGGACCTCGATGACGGAGACGGTCGCGAAGCAGCGCGAAGGTCGCGTCGTCGAGTCCGGGTGACCCGTCGCCGGGCGAGAAGATGGCGAAGATGCCGCACACGATCGATTCCGGAAACGGAAGAAGCCGGGCCTGCCGCC
>JAUIHC010000363.1 GCA_030432455.1 Phycisphaerae bacterium
TCGCTCATGAGCGTCACCACCGCCGTCCCCGGACCCCCGTGGTCCGCGGCCCCTTCCGGGCCGAACGACCTCCTCGCCATCAGCGATCTCGACGGCGACACGATCACCTCGCTGCTCGACCTCGCGGTGGATCTGAAGTCGCGTCCCGAGGCGTTCCGCACCGCCCTTGCCGGTCGGAGCGTGGCCCTGCTCTTCGAGAAGCCGTCGCTGCGGACGCGGGCGAGCCTGGAGGTCGGCCTGCACCGGCTTGGCGCCCAGCCCGTCGTCTTCGACATGCAGGACTCGCCGATCGGGGCCCGGGAGAGCGTCCACGACCTCGGCCGCAACCTCGAGCGATGGTTCCACGCGGTGGCCGCGCGGGTGCACGGTCATGCGGTCATCGAGGAACTCGCCCGGTGCTGCGACGTGCCGGTGCTCAACACCCTCAGCGACCTGCATCACCCCTGTCAGGCGCTCGCGGATCTTCTGACCCTGCACGAACGCGGCATCGACTTCCGCGCGAGCCGGATCGCCTTCGTCGGCGACGGCAACAACGTGTGCCACTCGCTGGCCGAGGCGATCGTCGCGGTCGGCGGCTCGATCGTCGTCGTCGCGCCGGACTCGTACGGCCCCTCGGCCGAGGTCGTCGCCCGCACCACCGAGACCGGACGCACCACGGGAGGTTCGATCGAGATCGCCCACGATCCCGCCGCGGTCGAAGGCTGCGCCGCGGTCTACACCGACACGTGGATCTCGATGGGCGAGATTGACTCGGCCGCGAAGAAGCAGACGCTCGCCGCGTTCCAGGTGAACGAGCGACTCATGTCGATCGCGGGCGACCACGCCCTCTTCATGCACTGCCTCCCCGCCCACCGCGGCGAGGAGGTCGTGGACGCCGTCATCGACGGCCCAAACAGCGTCGTCTTCGATCAGGCCGAGAACCGACTCCACGCCCAGAATGCCTGGTTCGTCGCGAGACTCGCCTGACCCGCCCTCCAATCTCGAATCCCAATCTCGAGCCCCCCCGACTTTCCACTCTCCACTCTCCACTCTCCACTCTCTCATCCCCCCATGCCCACCACCCAACCCCGACGAATCGCCCTCGCCTACTCCGGCGGCCTCGACACCAGCGTCATCATTCCATGGCTCCTCGACAATCACCCGGGCTGCGAGGTTCTCGCGGTCGTCGGTGACGTCGGGCAGGACCGCTCCGAACTCGTCGGCATCGAGGAGAAGGCCCTTGCCAGCGGCGCCGTCTGCTGCGAGATCGCCGACCTGCGTGAGCAGTTCCTCGAGGAGTTCGCCTTCCCGATGGCGATCTCCGGCGCCGTCTACGAGGGTCGCTACCTGCTCGGCACCTCGATCGCGCGACCGATCATCGCCCGCGCCCAGGTCGAGTTCGCCCGTCGCCACGGCTGCGACGCCCTCGCCCACGGCTGCACCGGCAAGGGCAACGATCAGGTCCGCTTCGAGTCCACCTTCTCCGCCCTCGCCCCCGACCTGCAGGTGATCGCGCCGTGGCGGACCTGGGAGATCCGCAGCCGCGAGGACGCCCTCGACTATCTCGCGGCCCGGAACATCCCCTGCGCCGCCAGCCGCGAGAAGATCTGGTCCCGCGACGAGAACATCTGGCACATCAGTCACGAGGGCGGCGCCCTCGAGGATCCGTGGAACCGCCCTCCCGACGAGGTGTGGACCCGGACCGTGCATCCCGCCGACGCCCCGGACACGCCCGGACACGTCGTGCTCACCTTCGAGAAGGGCATGCCGGTCGCCATCGACGGCACGCGGCTCGGCGCGATCGACCTGCTCACCGCGCTCAACGAGATGGGCGGCGCCCACGGCGTCGGCCGCATCGACATCGTGGAGAACCGACTCGTCGGCATGAAGAGCCGCGGCTGCTACGAGACCCCCGGCGGCACGATCCTCATGGAGGCGTTGCGTGGCCTGGAGGAACTCGTGCTCGACCGCACGACGCTCCGGCTCCGCGAGAAGATCGCCCACGACTTCACCGACCTCGTCTACGACGGCCGCTGGTGGACCCCCGCCCGCGAGGCGATGCAGGCCGCCTTCGCGTCGATCGCGAAGAAGCTCGACGGCGACGTCGAGGTCACCCTCTTCAAGGGCACAGCGACCACCACGCGTCGTCGCAGCCCGCACTCGCTCTACTCGGAGGACTTCGCGACCTTCGGCGCCGACGAGGTCTACGACCAGGCGCACGCCGAGGGGTTCATCCGCCTCTACTCGCTGCCGAGCCGCATCGCCGCCATGAAGGCGATGGCCGTCGGCGATGATCCGCTGGCCCTCACCTCCGCGGTGGAGGGTGCGGTGGAAGGCGTGGTCTCGTGACCGCGACCGACGGGAGTGCCACGGCCCCCGCTCGCGACGCCCTCTGGAGCGGCCGCTTCTCCGGCGCGGTCCACGAGCTGTTCCAGCGCTTCAACGACTCGCTTCCCTTCGATCGGCGGCTGGTCGCGCAGGACATCACGGGCAGCGCCGCGTGGGCGAGGGCGATCGAGAAGGCCGGAATCCTGACCGGCGAGGAGCGGGCGAGCATCGAGACCGCCCTCGCCGAGATCGCGGAGACCGTCGCGGCGGATCCGTCGATCATCGAGCAGGCGATCGACGAGGATGTCCACTCGTTCGTCGAGCGGGAGCTCGTCGCCCGCATCGGTGATCTCGGCAAGAAGCTCCACACCGGTCGCAGTCGCAACGATCAGGTCGCCACCGACCTGCGGCTCTGGACGATGGAGGCGATCGACGCCCGGATCCGCGAGATGCAGGACGCGATCCGCGCCCTCGTCTCGCTCGCGGATCGGGAGCGGGACGCGGTCTTCCCGGGCTACACCCATCTGCAGCGGGCCCAGCCGATCGTGTTCGCCCACTGGTGCCTCGCGTACGTCGAGATGCTGCGCCGAGACGCCGCGCGACTGTCGGACGCCCGCCGACGCACCGCGGTGTCGCCGCTCGGCGCCGCGGCACTGGCGGGCACCGCGTATCCGATCGACCGCGAGGCCCTCGCGGTCGATCTCGGGTTCACCGCCGCCGCTTCGAACAGCCTCGACGCGGTGAGCGACCGCGACTTCGTGATCGAGGCGCTCTCCGCGATCTCGACCTGCGCGATGCACCTCTCGCGGCTCGCCGAAGACCTGATCTTCTACGCCTCCGGCGAGGCGGGCCTGATCGAGCTTCCCGACGGCCTGTGCTCCGGCTCGTCGATCATGCCGCAGAAGAAGAACCCCGATGCGCTCGAGCTCATCCGGGGCAAGTGCGGCATGCAGGTCGGCCGACTCGTCGGACTCCTGACCACGATGAAGGCGCTGCCGCTGGCGTACAACAAGGACATGCAGGAGGACAAGGTCCCCCTGTTCGAGGCGATGGACGAGCTCTCCATCTGCCTGCGGGTGCTGCCTCCGCTGCTCGACGGTCTCTCGGTGCGTCGGGATCGGGCCCGCACCGCCGCGACCGGCGACTTCTCGAATGCGACCGAACTGGCGGACCACCTCGCCCGGCTCGGCGTGCCGTTCCGCGAGGCGCACCATCAGGTCGGCCGACTCGTGGCCGAGGCGATCAAGCGGCGGTCGGCGTTGGAGGATCTCCCGCTCGACACCATCCGCGAGCACGCCCCCGCTGCCTCCGAGGCCGTCTTCGTGGATCTCACCGTCGATGCCGCGCTCTCGCGGCGCGGCGCGATCGGCGGCACGTCGCCGGATCAGGTCGCGGCCC
>JAUIHC010000364.1 GCA_030432455.1 Phycisphaerae bacterium
CGCCGCCGACTCGATCGATCACGGAGTCAGCCGAGGACCCCCTCCGCCCGCTGCGCGGGCACCTCCCCCGTGCCGGGGGAGGAGAATTGCGGTTGCCGCGCCGCCACCAGAATTCCGCCGACCCCGTTTACGGTTGCCGCGCCGACCTCAAAATTCCGCTCCCCCGCACCGGGGGAGCTGTCGCCGCAGGCGACTGAGGGGGCCACGCCGCCGACTCCAAGAACACAAAAGCCCGAAGGCCACGCCCAACGATTCCGCTCCCCCGCACCGGGGGAGCTGTCGCCGCAGGCGACTGAGGGGGCCGCGTTCGTGGTGGCCTCGTGTCACCGCTCGTCATCGACCGGCGGCTGGTTCCAGTCCTCCGAGTGCACCTGATCCCACGGGATCAATCGCGCGTCGGTTCGGCGCTGCGTCGCCTCGCCGCCGTACACGATCGCGAAGTCGATGGCCGGGTCGTCGAACGCGCTTCGGAGTCGGCCCAGCCCGTCGAAGAGGCTCCGGGACGCGGTCATGGTGGCCTTCGCCTCGGCGACGGTGCGGCGCGAGCCCCGTTCGACGACGAGATCCGCTTCGACGCCGGCGTGATCCCGGTAGAACGACAGGCCGCCGCGCTGACCCCCGTTGGTGCGATGCTTCAGGATCTCCGAGACCATCCAGGTCTCGAAGATGGCACCGCGGAGCGGGTGGGTACGCAGATGATCGACGGTTCGAATGCCAAGGAGCCGGCAGACGAGCCCGGTGTCATGGAAGTGCAGTTTCGGCATCCGGACCAGGCGCTTGCGATGGTTGGCGTGGAACGCCGGCAGCCGGAAGACGATGAAGCTCGTCTCAAGAATGCTCAGCCACGACTTCGCCGTCGGTTGCGAGATGCCGGTGTCCGAGGCGAGTGCGGAGAGGTTGAGAAGTTGACCGGTGCGACCCGCGCAGAGTTCGATGAACCGCTGGAACGTCGTGAGATCACCGACCCTCGCGATCGATCGGACGTCCCGTTCGACATAGGTCGCGACATATGAACCGAGCCAGTCGTCGGGGTCGAGGTGTCGATCGAAGATCGCCGGGTAGCCGCCCGCCAGCAGCGTCGAGTCGAGATCCGTCGGATGAGCATCGAACCGCAGAACCTCGCGGCGTGAGCACGGGAGCAGTTGCAGGATGGCGGTCCGACCGGCGAGTGACTGGCTGACGGCATCGAGCAGAAGCAGGTTCTGCGAGCCGGTCAGGATCCAACGTCCGGGCGTCTGATCGTCGTCGATCAGTTGTTGCAGGTACGACGGAAGCTGTGGCGTGCGTTGGATCTCGTCGAGAATCGCGCCGTCTGGATACCGAGCCAGAAAGCCTCGGGGATCATCCTCGGCGAACGCCCGCGTGTCGTGGGCTTCGAGCGAGACATGAGGCTTGTCTGGAAACAGCTCGCGGCAGAGCGTGGACTTGCCACTCTGTCTTGGCCCCGTGATGGTCACGGCGGGGAACTTCTGCGCGACCGCCAGGACCCTCGATTCGAGATCGCGTCGCACTCGGCTCATGGCCTGAAGAATACAGATGAGCGTGGTAGTTCAAAGTGCGATTTTGAAATACCAACGCAATACCACGTTCTTGATGTCTTGGAGGGGGGCTGCTCGGCGTTAGGTCTGATAACCGTGGCCATTCTCCCCCCCGCTCAGCCCCGCACGCCGAACATCGTCCTGGCCGCCTGCACGCCGTACTGCGCGGTCGTGCCGAGTTCGTCGTCCGCCGTCGGGTCGAGTTCGACGATGTCCATCGCTCGGCAGCCGCCGTGCTCGGCGAGTCGTTCGAGCACTCGGAACACCTCGTCGGGGTCGAGGCCGTTCGGTGACTGGAGGTTGACGCCGGGGGCTCTGGTCGGGTCGATGACGTCGAGGTCGAAACTGAGCGCGAAGGCGTCGCCCGCGTCCGGAGCCACGAGGTCGAGGACCTGGTCCGCGATCGACTCGGGCGTCTCGTTCCTGAACGCGTCGCCTTCGATGAGCCAGGGGTGGGGGCGGCCGGCGTCGGGTCGTCGGGTCGTGGTTCTTGCCCGCTCGCCGGGGTCGAGGTCGCGGCCGCCGAGGAGGGCCGCGCGAGATCGATCCCAGACGCCGAGGTTCGTCACCATGTCGTCGAGCGGCGCCACGCCGTAGCCGAGGAGCGCCGCGAGCGGCATGCCGTGGGGGTTGCCGGTGAGCGTGGTGTCGGGCGTGTTGAGATCGACATGCGCATCGAACCAGATGAGCCCGAGCGGCGGCAGGTCGCGGAGATCGGCGTCCGTTGCGTCGTGGCTGGCACCGTGTCGTCGTCGCCAGCCCGCGATGACGCCCGAGAGCGACCCCGCCGCGAGGGTGTGATCGCCGCCGAGCACGAGTGGAATCGCGCCCGCCTCGACGCTGGCGCGGGTGCGTGCGTGCAGACTCGCGCAGACCGCGCGAAGCGGCGGCCACTCGGGACGACGGCTCTCGGGGTCGGGCCCGCGCTCGATGGCCGTTCCGGGCGCGACATCCGGCACCACGACGTCGCCGAGATCGTGGACCGTTCGGCCCGGAATCGCCGTCACGCCCGCCGCCCGCAGCGCCGCGGGACCGCCGGCGGCGCCGGGTCCGGCCCCGCCGTGATCGACGGGGACGCCGTGGAGGTCGATGGCGGGCGGTTCTGACGTCGGGGTCGGGAACGACATGACCGCAGTCTGCCCGATCGGGCCGCGGCCTGCCGAGCGTCGTCGGGGGAACCGGCGGGCAACCGCATCCGCATCCGCCCCTACACTCTCGCCATGCCGACCCCCGTCTCCCAGATCCGTGGCCTTCGCGCGGTCGCCGCCGTCGCGATCGCGACCGTCCTCGCCGCCCCGATCGCCCTCGCGGCCGCCCATCCGCCCGAACTCTTCCCCTCGCACTGGGAGTCGCGCGAGCTCCACGACGACATGTGGCTCGACGCCCCCGACTGGGACGATGAGGCCGATCCGTTCGAGGAGATCACCGGTCTGCTCCCCGACCCGAACGAGGTGCGGCTCGCCAGCGGGGCTCCCGGCCCCGCGTACTGGCAGCAGCGGTGCGATCACGACATCTCCGTGCGTCTCGATGCGGCCAACCACCGACTCGAAGGCTCCGAGATCGTCACCTACTTCAACGAGAGTCCTCACGAACTCACGCATCTCTGGATGCAGATCGATCAGAACCGCTTTCGCAAGGACTCGATCGGCCGCCTCTCCGACACCGCCCCGGACCTGCGCCGCGACCAGAGCACCCGCTGGATGCGGCAGCAGCTGGAGCAGCTCGACTTCGACGGCGGGGCCGAGATCACCCGCGTGGAACTCGCCGACGGCACGCCGCTCGCGCACCGCGTGGTCGGCACGATGATGCGGATCGATCTCCCGGCTCCGCTGGTCTCCGGGGCGTCGATCCGCTTCGAGGTGGACTGGAACGCCGCGATCGTGCCGAGCAGCACGATGCGGGCCCGCTCGGGCTACGAGATCCTCGACGACGGCATGCCGCTCTACGAGATCGCCCAGTGGTTCCCGCGGATGGTGCCGTACACCGCGCATCGGGGCTGGCAGAACAAGCAGTTTCAGGGCGAGAGCGAGTTCGCGCTCGAGTTCGGCGACTACGACCTCGCGATCACCGTCCCGGAGACCTTCGTGGTCGCCGCGAGCGGCGAGTTGACGAACCTCGACGAGGTGCTGACGG
>JAUIHC010000365.1 GCA_030432455.1 Phycisphaerae bacterium
TGCCCGTGCGACGCCATCGAACTCACGCCGCACTACGAGATCACCGGCCTCACCCGCAACGAGCTCATCTTCGACAAGACGAAGCTCCTGCAGGTGTACGACGAGACGATCGACGAAAAGCCGATGTGAGGCCTCTTGAGCGCTCGGAGGGCCCGCACCGGGCCCTCCTCGCTTTCCAGAACACGGTCGGCGCGGCTCCTGCGACTCGGCTTCGCCGTCGTCGCAGGGTGGCCGCGCATGGTCGGATTCGGACGCTGGGGTCGAGTCGGCTCACGACTCCCCACGGCCCGCACCGGGCCCGCCTCGCTTTCCAGAACACGGCCCGGCGTCCCTCGTAGTCGGCGTCCATCCGTTCTACTTCCGTCGTGCCTGCCTCCGACCCCGATCCCGATCCCGCTCCGGTCACCCGTCCGCCCAGCGTGACGGCTGTCGGTCTCGCGGCCCTGATCTGCGCCGCGATGGTGTCGTCCATCAACCTGGGCGCCGCCAACATCGCCCTCGTCCGCATCGGCGCCGGGCTGCACGCCTCACAGGCCGATCTCACCCATGTCGGGGCCGCCGCGATCCTCGGGATGGCGAGTTGCGTCCTGTACTTCGGCCGACTCTCACAGCGGTACGGTCGGAGTCGCGTCATCCGGATCGGGCTCGCCCTGTCTATCCCGCTGTCGCTGACCGCGGCGTTCGCCCCCTCGATCGGCTGGCTGATCGCCGCCCGCATCGCGATCGGGGTGGTCGGCGCGATGATCTACCCGAACACACTCGCCACGATCATCGCCGTGACCATCCCCGAACGCCGCCACCGCGCCATCGGGCTCTGGTTCGGATGCAGCGTCGGGGCCGCGGCGATCGGCCCCGTGATCGCGGGTGTCCTCATGCACTGGTTCTGGTGGGGTTCGACGTTCCTGGTGAGCGTCCCGCTGTGCGTGATCGCGCTCGCCCTCTCGTTCCGCCTGCCGGACCGGGCGGGCGAGGACCGGCAGCCGATCGACCACGCGAGCGGCTGGCTGTCGATGTTCGCCATCGCGATCCTGGTCTCGGCCCTCAGCCTCGGCGGCACGCCGGTGCCGATCGGGATCGGGGCCGGAGCCGGTCTCGCCGCCATCCTCGCCACCGCGATCTTCGTGCATCGCCAGCGGACGCACCGCCACCCGCTCTTCGATCTCCGGGTCGCGGCCCGCCCGTCGTTCTGGCTGGCGGCGGTCGCGGGCACGGCGCTGGTCGGCTCGATGCTGGCGGCGTTCTTCCTGGGCCAGCAGTTCCTGCAGCACATCCTCGGCTATTCCACCACGGCCGCCGGACTGGCCGTCCTGCCCACCGGCGTCGCGATCATCCTCGTATCGCCGCGAGCCGCGGTCCTCGGAGCCCGGGTCGGCGGCCGGACGATGCTGCTGGCGGGCACCGCGACGACCCTCGTCGGCCTCGGCTTCATGCTCGCCTGGTCGGCGACGGGGTCCTATCTGCCGGTGGGGGCCGCGTATCTCGCGCTCGGCTGCGGAGTCGGTCTCGTCGGCCCGACCGTCTCCCGCGCCCTGATGGCCTCGGTCCCCCGCCACCTGCTCGCGATGGGATCGGCGACCTCGGATCTCCAGTCGTGCCTCGGCGGCGCCCTGCTCGTCGCGTTCCAGGGCAGCCTGCTCGCGCTCGGCTACCGGCACGGCTTCGACGTCGCCTCCCTGCCGCCCGCGCTCGCCGCCGGAGACGTCATCGATCAGGCGACCCGTTCGCTCTCGGGGGCCGAGCAGGTCGCAGCCACGCTCCCCCCGAAGATGGCCGGAACCCTGCTCGCCCACGCTTCGGACGCGTTCATCGAGGGATTCCACCGGGCGCTGTGGAGCGGCGCCGCGGTGCTGCTCGCGATGGCCGCGATCGTGTGGGCCGTCTTCCCGAGCCGCGCCCGGCAGCAGGCGCTCGAGGCGACCTACGCCGAGGACTGATCGGCGCCGGAACCCGCCCCGACGACCGTGCGCACGACGTGACGCAGGTACGCATCGTCGCACGGACCGAGCGGCGGAAGATCGGGCAGCAACGCTCGTGTCCGGGCGTCGTCGATGCGGAGCCGGCCGATGTTCGAGGCCGACCACAGCGTGCGGGTCGGGTCCTGAATCACGAGCGCCAACGCACCTCGCAGGCCGGCGGAGGTCCGACACCGATCCCGCAGGGCCTCGAACCAGCGGAGAGGCGGAACGAGCCGCACCGTCCAGCCTTCGGACGACGCCGCGGCCACCATGCGGCGCCAGCCCGGCGGTTCGAACGGGACGACGTGGTGCACGGACGCCCCCCCCATCGGACCAGCACTCGGACCGGCCCCCACGATCCGCACCACGCGATCGGCGCAGACATCCACCGGTGCGACCGGGAACCGCAGTTCGAGATCCGGGGCGACCCCGAGCTCGACCGAGGCCCCGAGCACCAGCTCGAAGAGACCGGACGGATTGAACGCGGCACGGCGCGAGTCCGGGAGCAGGTACGGCACCCGGACGATCGTGACCGGCACCCCCCGCTCGGCCGCCGCGACGCAGAGACGCTCGCCGGCCCACTTGGACTGGACATAGGGCGAACGGAGCCCCGCAGAGGACGGGCCCGGCGGGTCCTCGAATGCGACCGACGCCTCCCGATGATCGTCGGCGTTGAACACCGCGACCGAAGACATGAAGGCGACCCGTTTCGGACGCGCCGTCGCCGCCAGACGCAGGATCGTCCGCAACGACTCGATGTTCGTGGCGCGGATCGTGTCCACATCGCCCCACCACCGAACGTGAGCGCCGTTGTGGATCACGAGGTCCACGGTCTCGGCGAGTTCGGCGTGCGTCGCCTCGTCGAGCCCCAGCCGGGGTCGGGCGAGATCGCCGACGACGATCCGGACGCGATCGGGCGGCAGGCGAAGACCGCGGGCCGCGGCCGCGGACTCCAGCCGGGCCGCGGCCGCGGACTCGTCGTCGGCCCGCACCAGACAGACCACCCGGGCGGCGGTCCGCACCAGCATCGACTCGAGCAGCGCCACGCCGAGAAGTCCGGCGGGGCCGGTGAGTAGGACCGTGCCCTCCGACCACGCGGGCCCCGGTCCACCGGCGTCCGCCGCCGCGGCGCGGGGCGTCGGCCACGCGCCGAGCTCGAGATCCGATGCGTCGAAGCAGCTCATGTCGTTCCCCCCGGATGATCCGCGTACCCCAGCCGCCGCAGGAGGGGACGCCACGACTCGATCGATCCTTCGAACATCCGTTCGGCGACGGGATCATGACGCGGCGTCGGCGACGCGATGATGCCTTCGGCCGAAGGCATCGCGCCCTCCAGACGGACGCGGGTCTCGAGGGTGCGGAGAAGTCGGTCGAGCTCGACATCCGGGGTCGCGCAGAGATCCTCGTATCGGACCGAGATCGTCCGCTCGGGCGGCAGCCGCGACGCGACGTCGAGAAGATGGTTCACCCCGACCAGATACCGGTCGCGGAGTTCGGAGTGGTACGCCTCGCTGCGAGCATGGGCCCGGACCGAATCGATCAGCCCCGGGATGTCGTGCATTCGGCCGTAGTCGCGGTCGAGCCCGGCGAACCAGTGATTCCGCTCGGCGAGCAGCCGCGTCCAGCTCGCCGCCGCCGATCGGATCGCCGAGAGCGGATGACGATGGACGATGATGAAGAACGCGTTCGGGATCGCCGCATCGAGTCG
>JAUIHC010000366.1 GCA_030432455.1 Phycisphaerae bacterium
CCGCGGGCGACGTCTCGGCGTCCGAGCCCGCGGAGCCGAAGATGCTCGCCACCAGCGTGAAGTCCGCCTCGCTCGGGATGCCGGCCGCCACCGGCTCGATCGCGGGTGGCTCCGACGCGGCGGCGAGGGTCGCTCCGTCGCCGGACCCGGGACCTGTCGCGGACTCGCTGGCGGGACCGGTCGCGCATCCCGCGAGGATCACCGCCACCCCGGCCGCGAGGCTCGACGGACGACACGACGAATACCAGCTCGGGCGACGCAAATCTGGCCTCCTGCCACGGAATCGGCGTCCACGGCCGGGCCTCCATGCCTCGACGAGCCCGTGAACGGTGCGTGCCGGTCGCCGGACGCTCGATGCGGAGCCGACGACGCGTTCTGACAAGCGACGAGCCCGGCCCGATCTTTCGGGGCCGAGCCCCGCGGATCGAACCGACCGACGCGTCCTTCGCTCATCGGCACGAACCCGGGTCGGACCTTCAACGAGGGGAGGCGGATCGCCCGCAGGCCTCCGCCAGCATCACCGCCAGGCCCTCCAAGGTCCGGGTGGCGTCGCCCGAACGGCCGGTCTTGAGGGCCACGTCGGTCTCGAGTGCCAGGTCGAACAGCCGGGCGGCCCGGCGACCCCCGAGGCGGCGAGCCGTCTGGAGCACCGGTCCGGTGTCCGGCCCCCAGAGCCGCAGCGACTTTCCGACCGCGGACTCGCCGACGCCCGCGTCGATCTGGCGAGCCGCCTCGTGCAGCTTGCGGCCGAGATCGACCAACGCCCACGAGAGCACCTGATCCGGCACCCGGGAGACGTCCTTGAGTTCCCGAAGGACCCGGACCGTCCTCCCGCGATCCCCCGTGAGCACCACCGACTGGATGATCCAGCCCTGCTCCTCGCGGCTCGGCGGCACCATCGACTCGACGAGGGCGACCTCGATCCGCGGCGGATCGCCGTCGGCGGCGACCGCGAGCTTGCCGAGTTCGGCGTCCAGCCGGGCGAGGCTCGGGCCCACCCGGTCCACCAGCCGGGTCGCCGCATCGCGAGGAATCACCGCCCCGTGTGCCTTCTCCGCCCGCCCCACGCACCACGCAGCCGCGGTCCCGGGATCGGGCGGCTCGCACGCGACCACCGCCCCGCACGCGGCGATGCCCTTCTCGAGCTTGGGCGCCCGCCAGTCGCCGGTCGTCCGCAGCACGAGGGTCGCCTCATCCATCGGACTCCCGGTGTAGGACTCGAGCCCTCGGCGATGCGACTCCTTCTTGACGAACTGCTCGGCCCCGTCCACCACCACGAGCTTGTGCGTCTGCATGAGCCCGTAGCTTCGGAGTTCGTCGAGCAGCGTGGCGAGGGTGGTCCCCTGCCCCTCGAACTCGAACCGCGTCGCGGGCTCGCCGTGCGCCTGCTCCAGCCCCTCGGAGATCATCCGGAGGTACTGAGACTGCAGATACGACTCGGCCCCCTTGAGCAGGATCACCCGATGCGACGGATCGAACGAGAATGGCGCTGATTTCCGAGCCACGACGGCTATCACTACTACCACGACCACTACCATTCCGGCCGTGTACGCCCTCGTCGTCGTCACCGGCCCGGATTCCGGGCGACGCTTCCCGCTCCCCGACCGGGAGCCGCAGCTGATCGGCCGGTCGACCGAGGCGATCCCGATCGCCGACGAGTCGGTCAGCCGCCGTCACGCCGAGCTGACGCCGGACGACGGCCGCTGGTGGATCCGCGATCTCGAGAGCACCAACGGCACCTTCGTGAACGGCGACCCCGTTCTCGACCGGACCCCCATCCAACCCGGTGACCGGATCCGCTGCGGCGACACGGAGTTCCAGCTCCGACACCTCGACGAGAGCGGCCTCCACGGGCGGCTGCTCGCGCCGGATCCGGCCGACGCGCAGATTCGACTGCGTCCGGCCGAGCCGATCGGGTCGCCCTCGGCCGCCGGCTCGATGTTCGCCGACGCGAGGACCGTCGCCGATCGTCTCCCCGCCATCGCCCTGCTGCTCGACGCGGACGCGGTCGCCTCGATCCCGATCGACGCGAACGGGCTCTGCCTGGACGGTCTCGAGGTCCGAACGCCCGCGGGCCCGCCGCCGGAGACGCCGTTCACGCTCCCCCGGGAGCTCGTGGCCGCCCTCATCGCCCAGCCGGCCGGGGCCGGGCCCCGGGTCGCGGAGATCGACGACCGGATCTCAGTGGCGGCCGCCCTCGTCTTCGGCGGCACGGGACGGCGGATCGTGGCCGCGATCCGGCCCGCGGACCGCCCCTGGCACGAGGCGGACCTTCGGAGTCTGACGCTGGCGGCGGCGATCCTCGACGACAAGGCCGAGACCGCCGATCAGGCGGCGGCCACGCTCCAGACCGAACGGCTCGCCGCCATGGGCGAGGCGACCGCCGCCCTGAGTCACTCGGTCAAGAACATCCTGCAGGGCATGCGGGGCGGGGCCGATGCGGTCGAACTCGCCCTGAGCCGCGAGCGGCTCGATCTCGCCCGGGAGGGCTGGCGGATCCTCGCCCGGAACCTCGACCGGATCATGTCGCTCTCGATGAACATGCTGGCGTACTCGAAGGATCGCGAGCTCGACATCGTGCCGACCACGCTCGGATCGATCGCGGCCGAGGCGATCGCGATCCTCCGAGGCTCGGCCGATCGGTCGGGCGTGACCCTCGAACTCGCCGCGGATCCCGAGGAACCGCCGATCCCGATCGACCCTGACGCGATCCATCAGGTCGTGCTGAATCTGGTCGGCAACGCGATCGAGGCCGCCGATCGGGGCGGGCGGGTCGAGATCCGGACGACCTTCGCCCCGGACGCGGAATCCACGACGCTGCTGGTCTCCGACGACGGCCCGGGCGTGCCGCTCGATCGACGGGAGCGCATCTTCGAGCCGTTCTTCTCGACCCGCGGCCAGCGAGGCACCGGACTCGGGCTCGCGGTCGCTCGGAAGCTGGTGGAGCGACACGGGGGCACGCTGGTGCTGGATCCGCCGACGGGTCGAGGCTCGGTCTTCCGCGTCGAACTGCCCGCGTCCCGGGACGGGGAGCCCGATGCTGAAGACACCAGAGGTCCAAACCCGATTCAAGGTGGCGAGCTGGGTGTCCGATTCGGTCCCTGAGGCGTGCTTCGGTGACGACGGTCGCGCGACGCTCGTATCATCCTTGATTCGCTCGACTCGCTCGACATGCTCGACATGGCCGCTCTCCCGGGACGACCGGCCCCCTCCACTCGACGCCTTCGGATCTTCCATGCACGACCAGTCCATGATGAACCCGTTCCCGCCCTCGATCGACCTTGTGCGGGCGGCGGCGATGTCCAACCCCGGACTCGCCCAGGCCATCGAACCCCGGGCCGCGGTCAACTACCAGCGCACCCGCGAGATGACGATCGACGAGTTGCTGCTCGAGAATCGCGTCGTCTTCCTCATCGGGGAGATCAACCACGCCTCCGCGGCGCGGGTGATGATGCAGATGCTCTACCTCGAGAACCAGAAGCGAGGTCAGGACATCCAGCTCTACATCAACTCGCCCGGCGGTGCGGTGGATGACACCCTCGCCATCTACGACACGATGCAGTTCATCTCCAGCGAGGTGGCCACCTTCTGCATCGGTCGGGCGTACTCCGGCGGCTCCGTGCTGCTGTGTGCGGGCCAGAAGGGGAAGCGACACATCC